>JBBRKX010000071.1:0-10328 GCA_038231675.1 Chthonomonadales bacterium
CTACGCCATCAACGCGAGCGGCCAGGTGACGGGACAGGCCGATGTAAGCAGCGGCTTCAATCATGCCTTTCGTACGACTTCTGGGGGCAAGGTAAGCGACCCTGGCACGGATCTAGGCGTGCTCCCTGGAGGGTCTTACAGCGAGGGCCGCGGCATTAACGCGAGCGGCCAGGTAGCGGGAGATGCCGACTCAGGGGGCCACGCCCATGCCTTTCGTACGACTTCTGGAGGTAAGATAAGCGATGCAGGCGCGGACCTGAGCACGCTCCCCGGAGGCACTCAAAGCTATGGAAATGCAATCAACGCGAGCGGCCAGGTGACGGGAGATGCCGATGTAAGCGGCAAATTCCATGCCTTTCGTACGACTGCTGGGGGCAAGGTAAGCGATCCTGGAGCAGATCTAGGCGTGCTCCCTGGAGGGTCTTACAGCTACGGCTCTGGTATCAACGCGAGCGGTCAGGTGACGGGAAGTGCCGATGCGGCCGACGGCTCCACTCATGCCTTCCTTTATACCACGACCATGGTCGACCTCAACACGTTGCTTTCTCCCGCAGACCAGGCGATATGGGTCCTTAACAAAGGGACCGCCATCAACGATGCCGGACAGATCACTGGATACGGACTCATCAATGGCGTTCAGCACGCCTTTCGCTTGACTCCTAATCCGTCAGGTAATCCCATGCTGCGCTTCGATTTCAACGGCGACGGGCAGGCCGACCTTCTCTTCCAGAGCCGGAGCAACGGCAGCGTCCCCTATGAAACCTTGAACGGCGTCGCGCCGGGATCCTTCGGCTACCTCTTCTCAAACGTCAACGTAGATTACAAAGTCGTCGGCGCCCCCGACCTCAATGGAGACGGCAAACCCGACATCCTGTTTCAGAGCCAATCGAATGGCAGCGTAAGCTACGCCCTCCTCAACGGCCTCGCTCCCAACGGAACGTATGGCTTTCTCTTCCAAACGGTCCCAGCAGGCTTCATCGTAGCGGGCACTCCCGACCTCAACGGCGATGGAAGCGCAGACATTATCTTCCAGAAACAGTCTACCGGTGATATCTCCTATGTCTTCCTCAACGGATTCAGCACGGGCGCTTCGGGCTATCTCTTCCATGGCGTCGATCCCAATCTCAAGCTCGTGGGCACGCCGGATCTGAATGGAGACGGTCATCCCGATTTGCTGTTTCAGAACGTCAAAACGGGAGATGTACTCTACGCCCTGATGAACGGCATCATGCCGATGAGTTATGGAACGCTCTTTCACAGCCTATCGCTGGAGTATCAGATCGTGGGTACGCCGGACCTGAACGGGGATGGTTTCGAGGATATCGTGTTCCAGGGACAGACGAACGGCGATGTGAGCTACGTCCTCCTCAATAACCTTGCCGTAACCGGAAACGGCTACCTCTTCCGCGGCGTCAGCACCGACTTCAAAATCGTCGGCGTCCACTAAATCTCTCGCAACCTCCACTCGGAAATGGTTTTGCCCCGCCCTTATCCAAGGGCGGCGCAAATTTGTGCGAGCCGAAATATTTGCATCGGGCAGGCAGTTTCTGTCTTACTGCGGTTCCTTCTCGTCCACGATAACCCGCCCCAGCGCCAGTGCTTGCACCACCGATGCGCCTGCTTCCAGCAATATCTCTCGACAGCCCACAAGAGACGCGCCGCTCTTGGCGATGTCATCCAGGAGCAGCACCTGTTTGCCTGCCACCAGGTCGGGGTTTTCCACGCGAATCGTCTGCCGATGCAGCAGTTTGGTGCTGGGCCCGCCGAAGGTAATCCTTTTTATACTTATGTGGCGCACAAGGCAAGCGGTTGCGTCCACGCGCCCCTGCTCGGCCAGTTGCCGGGCGAGCGTACGCATAGGCCAGAACGCCTGATACGCGATATGCGTGGGCACCACCGCGATGGATATGCCAGACTCCAGCATGGGATCCAGCAGTCCAAAGAGCCGCTTGATCGACCATTGACGCTCCGCGTTGAAAGCATCGACAAGCTTTGTCCAGCCAAGGTTCTGGCGCATCACGTAGGGATTGGCGGGAGCAACAGGAGCGCCGACATTGTACTCGCTTCTGGTTTCGCGCACAATCGTTGTTGCGGCGGCGCGTTGCCGCTGGGGATAGTAATGACCGAGCGTGACAATGCGGTTGGGATTGTTATACACGGGCCAGGCCTCATGGAAGATGGTGTTACCGGCATGTTCCGTCGACGTTTCCATATCGCCTGGCTCGTGCATGGCAGGCCTCCTTGTTAGGTAAGTATCAGACGGACTTGCCCTGCTTGGTTTGATGGCCAAAGGCAGGGCGGCAACGCATACCCGAGACAGATTCCATACGCGCCCTGGCAACGGAATGAGGCCATTTAGTGCGTTACTTTCAGGACGACCGTCGCGCCGAGCGTGCGGAACGCCGACTGCATGAAGCCCTTCGTAGGCACGTCCACCTGGATCTGCAGGCGTCGCTCTTGCCCGTCCGTCTCCAGGGCATTGCCCACCAGGCGGTGCGGCAATGCCCGGCCTTTTGCCGTAACGCTCAGAACTTGCACATGCCGTACCGCTTTCCAACCCGGTGGCAACACCGCAACAATCAGCGCCCGATCGTCAAAGAGAGTATGATCACTGGACAGATCCGCATGATACGTGTCCGTAAAGGTGCTGAGCAGACGTGCATTGATCAGGACCGCCTTTATTTTGAGGACGTTCGCGGACAGAGGACGTACGGTCACGCGAAACGGTGGCGCGCACGGCGGAACCGCTACGATGAGCGCGGGGTCGCCGAAAAGCACGCGTGACGCCGTCCCTTTCAGCATCATGTCGGTCTGCGTCCAGACAGGCGCAGGCATACCCGCCGCCAACTGCTCGAACACGGGCAGCTTACCGCCGGACGCTAGGATCACGCCGTCCTGTGTATGCTTGATCACGTCTCCAAGCGAACAGCCAGTATAGGCAAGATACTCCATCTCCTGATACACAGGGATGCCGTGATCCGGGTGCAGTGACGCAAGATACGCGACCGCATGATTTTGGAGCAGACTGAGACAGAAACTCTGAGAAGGCGATACCGAGTTCTCCTCAGTTTGACCGTTCGATGTCCACTGGTCGAACCAACGCCTGGTTACCCCGGTGCAGCACGCGCCACTGAAGACGATACAGGGCGCCAGCGGCAACCGCAGGATGTGTCCGGCATCGATCCCGTCGTCCGTACCATGCGCGGTCCCATGTCCGCCAAGATGGAGGATACCCGCTTCCTTCATGGAATCGAGGTGCGCTTTACCGAAGCCCGCTTTCCCATGCGAGATGGTAAAGAGCTTCAGACGATCGGCCAGCACCGGGATCATGAAGGCGCCGGGCGCCTTCATGAACGCTTTCTTGTCCGGTGAATCGTTGGGACCGAGATTATCGATCAGTGTGTCCGGCAGCAGGATCTTCCCTTCCAGCGCCGCACGCGTGCGCCGCATGAAATCGGCGGCGGCGTGGGGTGTCGCGCCTGTAATGAAGCCTGTCCGCATATCTACGAAGGGGTCCTCGTTGAGATGTGTGGTGAGAGCCAGCCACTTCCAGGCAAAGTTTGCATCCAGCTCTTCGGGTTTTATAAAAACGAGCGCGTAACGCGGACGGACGCGAGCCAGAATCCGCTGTGCTCCGGCAAGATCCTCTGGCGCGAATAGCGCGTTCTCGGCTTGAGGATGCAGCGCCCGCGCCACCGCGATGGCCTCCTGATAACTCCGGGCCGCTTCCTTAGTCGCAAGGATAAGATAGGGACCCCGGGCGTCCAGGCGAATCTTCAAGCTCGAACCAATTGGCAGATGCGGTACAGCGGCGAACGCGTGGAGACCGCCGACCAACAGGAGGACCGCGATTACCGCCCGCACCATCCATAGCGAGCAAGCGTCTCCCCCTGGCCGGATCCTTACGCATTCCCCCACTCTATCGGCACTTTCTGTTTTCATGTTGGCTTTCTATGAGAAGAATGTGGGATCACCCTTTGCGAAAAGAGGCAGCTTCCAACTTGCGCGCCTCGGCCTGCACATAGACTTTGCGGACAGACGGAATACGCAGCCCGATGATGAGTGAGCAGATTGCGCCAAGGAGAACCAGGGGATACCAGATAGCATAGGGCTGTCCCATCGCTATCGCCACCGTCCCCACGATAAGGGAAATCACGCCAAAGATGGCAAGTAGGGTCAGGCCGCCTATCACCATACGCCGATACTTGCCCTGTGGCCCCAACCGGGCAGCCAGTGCGCCGAGCGTTCCGCCCAGCACGCCGCAGAGGCTGCCTCCTATTCCACCATACACCGCTCCAAACTGGTTGGGATCTTGAAACCATGGATGCGCCATTGTTCAGCCCTCCTTCGACTGTGGCCTGCCTGAAGCGATAAATCGCTCCAGGGCCGCACTTTCCTGTTGATTGATTCGTTCGCGATGAAGAGTTCGAATCGCCTGTGCGGTCGAGACGCCAATCTCGCCGCGCTCGACAAGCTTCGCTAAAAGTTCGGACATCGGATCCACCGGGCATCCCTGCAGAATTTCGTCTAAGCGCGCTATCAGGCGATCCAATTTGGCGCGCATTGTCGGATAGCTGACTCCATAGGTCTGAGCCATCTCCTTCAAGGACCCGGAGGCCAACACAAAGGTGAGAACAAACTCCAGTTCCGCTTCATCCAGGGATAAAAGCGGACTGTTTTGCGTTCGCTCCTCTACGAACTCAGGAACGTTCTTCGGCGGTACAAAATTCATCGCTGCCCTCATGTCTCTTATCGTCGTAACGTTATGAGTATAGCCCGGATTTTAACATTATTCAACATCAAATAAATAAAATTAAACATAATGCAGTCGAGGAACTGGATTAGGGCATGATCCGTGAGTCACCGGCAACCTGGCGGCACAAAGAAATGAATCTATTCACGTGGGTGCGGGGCATGCCGCTCCATGACTGCGCCCCGTCCGGTAAATGCCTGGTGTGCTATAATAGACAGGAATACACGTGACCGCAACAGGTGACATTTAGAGCCGTCAAAATATATGAATCAAGACCATATTCGCAACTTCTGCATCATCGCGCACATCGATCACGGCAAGTCCACACTGGCCGACAGACTGTTGGAAGCGTGCCATACCATTTCCGAGCGCAATATGCAGGCGCAAGCTCTCGATACCATGGACATCGAGCGCGAGCGCGGCATCACCATCAAGATGACGGCGGTCCAGCTTACGTACAAGGCAAAGAACGGCCAGGTGTATCAGTTCAACCTGATCGATACGCCCGGCCATGTGGACTTTACGTACGAGGTTTCCCGTGCCCTCGATGCATGTGAGGGCGCTCTGCTGGTGGTCGATGCGGCGCAGGGCGTCGAGGCGCAGACCCTCGCAAACGTGAACCTCGCCTACCAGAGCAATCTGGAACTCATTCCCGTCATCAACAAGATCGATCTTCCCGCCGCGGATCCGGAAAAGGTCCGCGAGGAGATCGAATCGGTTTTGACGCTGGATGCTTCCCACGCGATCCTCGCGAGCGCGAAGCAGGGCATCGGGATCTCCGAGATCCTCGAGGCGGTCGTCGACTACATTCCGCCTCCCCGCGGCAACCCGGACGCTCCGCTCCGCGCCCTTATTTTCGACAGCAAGTTCGACACTTACATGGGAGTCGTGTGCTATGTGCGCGTAGTGGACGGCTCCATCAAACCCGGTCAGCGGATCCGGTTCATGGCGACCGGCAAAGAAGTGGAAGTCATCGAGGTGGGGACCTTCGCACCCCATCGCGTCATCAGCCAGGAGATTTCCACCGGCGAGGTCGGCTACGTCGCCGCCAGCATCAAGACGATCGGCGATGCCCGCGTCGGCGACACGATCACCGACGCGGCCCGTCCCTCTACCGATGTCCTTCCCGGTTATCGGACCGCGAAGCCCATGGTGTTTTGCGGCCTCTATCCCATGGACGGCGCGGAGTATCCGGACCTGCGCGAGGCGCTCTTCAAGCTGCAGTTGAACGACGCCGCGCTTTCGTTCGAGGTGGAGACATCCGCAGCGCTCGGATTCGGCTTCCGATGCGGCTTCCTGGGGCTGCTGCACATGGACGTGGTGCAGGAGCGGCTCGAACGGGAATTCAATCTCTCCTTGATCGCGACTTCGCCTTCCGTGGTGTATAAGATCCATAAGACGGACGGCACGGTCATCGAAGTGGACAACCCGGCGCATATGCCGCCGACCACCTTGATCACCAAAACCGAGGAGCCCTACGTCGACGCCACGATCATGCTCCCGGCCACGTATGTCGGAACGATCATGGATCTGGCTCGGGACCGGCGCGGCCAGTTCGGCCGTATGGAGTATCCCGCGCCGGAGCGCGTGATGCTGCACTACAAGATCCCCATGGCGGAAATTCTCATGGATTTCTTCGACCAGCTTAAATCGCGCACGAAGGGCTATGCGAGTTTCGATTATGAGCTTGCCGACTACCAGGAATCCAAGCTCGTCAAGATCGACATCATGATGAATGGGGAGCCTGTCGATGCGCTTTCGTTCATCACCCACCGTGACAAGGCATATGGGCGAGGTAAGGTGTTTGTCGAGAAGCTGAAGGAAGTCGTGCCCCGCCAGCAGTTCGAGGTCCGCATTCAAGCGGCCATCGGCGGCAAGGTCATCAGCGCCGAGACGGTGAAGGCGTTTCGCAAGAACGTGATCGCGAAATGTTACGGCGGCGACATCAGCCGAAAGCGCAAGCTGCTGGAAAAGCAGAAGGCGGGCAAAAAGCGCATGAAGCAGGTCGGAAACGTCGAGATCCCCCAGGAAGCCTTCCTGACCGTGCTGAAGATCGGGGACTGATCCCGGACTTCGGGCTGAACACCAGAGTATTGTCGCGAAAGCGCGGGCCATCTGGCTCGCGCTTTTTCCTGTCTCGCCGGAGACAGGGCCATTCCGTTGTCGTAGGGAAACGACAGCGGAGAACTTTAGTGCGCCGGCCGCTCGGCAGGAGTAAACCCGAGAACGGAATGGCCCTGCGCCGCAGGCTCAGGCGCAGGAGTTGAAGCGGTGGATGGCTAACTTTCAGTTCATAGTCAGAAATGAGGGTTGGATTTATGATCGAAAAGGGCGGTTACATCAGGGATTTACTTGCCGGTACGGCAGGGCAGACGGTCACCGCGCATGGATGGGTGAAGACGCGGCGCGATAGCAAAGGCGTTCACTTCGCTCAACTTAGCGACGGCAGCAGCTTCCAGGATCTGCAGGTAGTGATAGATGACGGCATCATCCCCGAAGAGATCTTGCGCCATGTCACCACGGGAGCGTGCCTTCGCGTGGTGGGCGAACTGGTGGATTCCCCGGCTGCCGGGCAGACGGTCGAGCTAAGGGCCCAGGGGATCGAGGTGTTCGGAGCGGCGGATCCCACTACTTATCCGCTGCAGAAAAAGGGACACACGATGGAGTTCCTGCGCGACATCGCCCATTTGCGGACGCGATCGAATACCTTTGGCGCGGTGTTTCGCGTTCGCACCGCGCTCGCGCACGCGATCCACACATTTTTTTATGATCGTGGCTTTGTCTATGTCCACACGCCGATCATCACGGCATCCGACGCCGAAGGCGCCGGCGCGATGTTCGGAGTCACTTCCCTCGATCTCCAGAACCTTCCCCGCGTGAAGGAAGGCCCCGAATCCGGCCACATCGATTATAGCCAGGATTTTTTCGGCAAGCCGGCGTTTCTTACGGTGAGCGGGCAACTGGAAGCGGAGATATTCGCGCTGTCTTTTTCGAATGTGTACACCTTTGGGCCGACGTTCCGTGCGGAAAACTCGAACACGCCGCGCCATCTTGCGGAGTTCTGGATGATCGAGCCCGAAATGGCTTTTTGCGATCTGACAGGCAATAGGAAGCTCGCGGAGGAGTTTTTAAAATATGTGATCCGGCATGTGATGGAGGCCTGCCCCGAGGATCTGGAGTTCTTCAACAAGCGGATCGACAACACGGTGCTGGAGACGCTCTCCCATGTCGTCGATAGTGAGTTCGAGCACGTTACGTACACCGAAGCGATCGCTCTCCTCGAAAAGAGCGGCCAGTCCTGGGAGTTCCCTATCTATTGGGGCGCGGACCTTCAGTCGGAACATGAACGCTATCTTACCGAACAGACCTTCAAGAAGCCCGTGATCGTTACGGACTATCCGCAATCCATCAAGGCGTTTTATATGCGCGGCAACGACGACGGCAAGACGGTCCGGGCCATGGATGTCCTCGCGCCTCGTATCGGGGAGATCATCGGCGGCAGCCAGCGCGAAGAGCGTTATGATGTGCTGTTGGATAAGATTCGCAAGCAGGGGTTGCATGAAGAGTCGTACTGGTGGTATCTGGAACTGCGTAAATATGGCACCGCGCCGCACTCCGGCTTCGGACTGGGCTTCGAGCGACTGCTGCTCTATCTCACCGGCATGAAGAACATCCGGGACGTTATTCCGTTTCCGCGTACGCCCGGCTCGGCCGAATTCTAACCGCATTTGAGCACGGCCCTACACGGGACAAGATAAGTCAGGGCGCGAGGGGGGCCTGCCGGCTGCGGAAGGCAACGTACAGCAGGGGCGCAAAGACCAGCGTGAAGAGCGTCGAGAAGGTCAGGCCGCCGACGACCGCGATCGCGAGAGGCTGCTGCATCTCGGCGCCCGCCCCTATCCCAAGCGCCAGTGGAATAAGGCCGAGGATGGCGGTAAGAGTGGTCATCAGGATCGGGCGCAGGCGCACACGCCCCGCGCGCACGACCGCTTCCTCCACGGGCATTCCATCCGCCTCCGCCTTTTGCGCCTGATCCAGCAGCAGAATCCCGTTCTTTACCACGATGCCCACCAGCATGACCGCGCCCATCAGGCTGGAAACGTTTATCGGCGTCCGTGTCCACCATAGCGCCAGCGTGACTCCGAACAACGATAGGGGCATCACCAGAAGGATGACGAGCGGCGCGGTAAACGACCCAAACTGGAACATCATTACGGCGAACACCAGAAGGATCGCCAGACCCAGCACGGAGACCAGATTGCGAAACGACTCCTGCTGACTGCGGTACTGCCCGGCAAGCACATAGGTCATGCCGGCAGGCAGTTTGGTCCTGTCCATGATCTTCTGAACATCGCCTATCGCGCTTCCCAGACCCCGGCCCGCGAGATTGGCGTTCACCCCCACCATCCTGCGCTGGTCTTCCCGGTTGACTTCCGTAGTGCCCGGCACGCTTTCGATCGTCGCCAGAGCCGACAGCGGAAGGGTGAACCCGGAGGGAGAGCGAATCGGAATCGATTCCAGTTGCGATTTATCCCCCCGGTAGGCGGCCGGATACCGTACGCGCACCGGAATCAGACGATCCCCCTGCAGAAATTGGGTGACGACATCCCCAAACAGCGCCGCGTTCGCCTGGTCGGAGATCACGTCCGGAGACAATCCCGCTCTGCCGGCTTTGGTCGCATCGATCCTCGCGATCAGTTCGGGCCCCGATTCGATCACCCCGGACTTCACGTCCGCCGTTCCTTTCACCTTCGCGATCTCGTCGGCAAGGGATTTGGCGGTCTCATTGAGTTGCACCTGGTTTTCACTGAACAGTTTCACTTCGATCGGCTTTGGATCGCCGGACAGGTCCCCAATAAGATCCTGAAGCACCTCGGAGAAGTCGATGTCGATGCCAGGCACCTGCGCGGTGATTCGGGTGCGGACATCGTCCATGACGTCTTCAATCCGCTTTTTGCGGTCCTGTTTCAGCATGACCGCAAAATCGCCTCGGTTCGCTTCCGTGATCGCAAAGCCCAGTTCCGTACCCGTTCGGCGTGAATAGCCCGCCACCTCCGGAGTATCGTGCAGAATAGCCTCGACGTTCTTTAATATGCGATCGCTTTCCGCCAGAGAGGTTCCTGGGCGCGTGGTATAGTCGAGGATAAAGGCGCCCTCGTCCATCGTCGGCATGAAACCGGTTTCCAAATTATTCGCAAAATAAACCGTACAGGCAATGAGAACAACGGCGGTAACGGGCAGAATCCAACGGAAGCGCAGCGCCAGCCGGAGCGTTTTCTCATAAACGCCGATCAGGCGCTCGAACAGGCGGCCATGTTCACGCTGCCCCGGGCGCGTCCGCAAAAACGCGGCGCAAAGGCTCGGACTGACCAGAAGAGCCAGCACAAGCGAGACCATAAGCGCCAGAGCCAACGTGACGGCAAGCGCGGTAAAGAAAGCGCCCGCCACACCTGAGAGCAGCACCAGGGGAAGAAACACGACCACCGTGGTAAGCGTGGAAGAAATCATCGGGGCGGCGATTTCCGAAGCGGCCATTTGAACCGCCATGGACTGCGACTCGCCGTGCGAAAGGTGA
>JBBRKX010000072.1:0-10287 GCA_038231675.1 Chthonomonadales bacterium
ACTCCCATGCCATCCAACTCGGGCAGAGCGCTTTCGGAGATTGTGTACTCCTCCGAGTTGATCCTTGTGACGGAGAGCAACTATCCGTACTCGGAAATACCAGGCGGCTTCGAGCCCGACCTCATGTATGCGGGGCACACCGGCATGGCGGACTTTGGCTTTTCCGACGGGCATGTGAAGTCGCTTAAGCCGAACGCAACGGCCCTTCCTACCAATCTGTGGACGATCGACCAGTCTGCAGCGAGCAATGTGCTGATCGCATTCCTGGATGTGGCCCAGAAAAGCTACAAGTAACCCGTCCCTCCAGACCGGATTATGCTAATCGGCGCGACGATAGCCCACGGCCTTCAGATATTTCAGCGCATCCCTATGTACAAATGCGTTCTTGCTTTCGGACAGTGGGAGTGCGAGAGGAATTTCTTGTGTGTCCCCGACATGGGCCGCCACATCCATTCCTATACGCTTATCAAGTAGTTCGGAGTTCTGGAACATGAGGAGTGCAACGTGCATGATCTTCTCCTTCTGAGCGGGGCCATAGTGGAGCACTTTAGGACCGGCAATCGGCGCATGTGTTCGCGCTGCTGCACCGGCTAACGGGCCACAAAACCGAGGCGGAGAAAGGATACTGTTCAGACTTGTGAGTATTTTATGCCTGTTGGTTCGTAATCCTGCTCATGAGCAAGTCTGCGACTCCAACTTATGACGAACTCGCCACCCTCGTGGTCCAACAGCAGGGCGTTCTGGCCGAACAAGCTACCGCCCTTAAGTTGGCCGACGTCCGCATTGCCCAACTCGAAGCCGAAATCCTCCGCCTCAAAAATGGAGGGTCCGATGGCAAAGGCGGCCCTGTCGTCAAGCCCGACTGGCTCAAACTCAACAAGCCTCGGATCTTCGGCCCACCTGCTCCTCGCAAGCCCCGCGCTCAGGGCTTCACCCATCATTGCCTCCCTCCCACCAAGGAAGTCATCCTCGCCCAAGACACCTGCCCCGACTGTGGACGGGGACTCTCAGGCGGATGGGAACGCTCCCGACGCCAAGTCATCGATCTGCCTCCGGTCACGCCTATCGTCACCGACTACATTGTCCATGCCCGTCATTGTGGCGCTTGCCAGAAGACCGTCATTCCCACTCCTGACCTCAAAGAGGTCGTCATCGGACAGCAAACTTTCGGTCATGGCGTCACTAGCCTGGTGGCTTATCTGGACACGGTCGGTCGCCTTGCGGTGCGTAGCATCTCGCGTCTGCTCTCGTGTCTTCTGAATTTGTCGATCAGCGTTGGGCAGGTTGTCTCCTTGCTGCACACGGTGGCCAAGGCGGGCCAGGCAACCTATTCTGATCTCAAAAAGAGCCTGCGCACGAGCGATTTCGTGCATGCCGACGAGACGGGTTGGCGGGAGAATGGCCTGAACGGATATGTCTGGAGCTTTTCGACCCCTCTGTTGCGCTACTTTGTCTATGCCAATAGCCGCGCGCACACGGTTCCGAAGGCAGAGTGAGGATCCCCAAGTGCGCAGACGGGAGCGGGTGCGTTTGCAACGCGAGACAACGGCTCTTTGCCAGCCGTATGTGAACGCCTGCCTGCCCCAGAGTGTGTTGTGCAAGCGTCTGTTGCAGTGCGAGTCGGAGGTGTACACCTTTGTAGAGTTTCCTCAGATCCCTTCGGAGAACAATGCGGCGGAACGGAGTGTGCGTCCGACGGTGATTATGCGCAAGATTAGCGGAGGAACGCGCAGTGAGCAGGGTTCGAAGACGATGACGGTTCTGGCCAGTCTGTTCGGGACGTGGCAGGTGCGAGGGGAGGATGCTCTGGCGGCCTGCCGGCAGATGCTTATCGACAGTCAGCGAACTCCCAGACCGAAGGCCGCATAAAATCACTCGCGCAAGTCTGAACTGTTACCGCTTGGGAGATGCCTTGCCCTCGCCCGTCACGAAATGCTATAATATCGGGCACATTTCGCGCGGTGGGTTGAATTAGGCAGGAGAAGATTCCGTGATTATCATACTGGAGCCGAGCGCTACACCGGAGCAGCGCGAAGATTTATCGAACGATCTCAAGGCGCGCGGCTATGGCGTGCACCTTTCCGTGGGGGTAGAGCGCACGATCGTTGGCGTCATCGGCACGCCTGACCCCGAAAAAGAAGGTTTGAAGGAGCATTTTGAGGCGCTGCCATATGTAGAACGCGTCGTGCCCATACTCAAGCCCTACAAGATCGTCGGCAAAGCGTTTAAACCGGAAGGCACCGTTATCAATGTTCGAGGCGTGCAGATCGGTGGCGGATCGCTTTGCGTCATGGCCGGTCCGTGTACCGTCGAGTCGCCGGAAATGCTTTTCGAGACGGCGAAATACGTCAAGGAGCACGGCGCGCATGTTCTGCGCGGGGGCGCGTTCAAGCCCAGCACTTCCCCCTATTCCTTCCATGGAATGGGCGAGGCCGGACTGAAGCTGTTGGTGGAGGCCCGGGACATGACCGGCCTGCCGATCATCACCGAAGTCATGGACACGCGCGACGTGGAGATGGTGGGAAAGTACACCGACATTTTCCAGATCGGCACCCGCAACATGACCAACTACTCGCTGCTGAGAGAAGTGGGCACGGCACGTAAGCCTGTGATGCTCAAGCGCGGCTGGGCCAGCACGATCGAAGAGTGGCTGCAGGCGGCCGAGTATATTGTAAGCCAGGGGAACTATGAAGTTATCCTGTGCGAGCGCGGCATCCGCACCTTTGAGACGTATACCCGCAACACTTTCGACATCAATGCGATCCCTGCTATCAAAGAGCTGTCGCACCTCCCCATCTTCGCCGACCCGTCGCACGCCACCGGCAAGCGCAGCCTCGTGAACGCCGTAAGTCTTGGCGCGGTCGCGGCGGGCGCGGATGGCCTGATTATCGAAACACACCCGAGCCCCGAAAAGGCGATGAAGGACGGGTCACAGTCGCTGACATTCGCCCAGTTCGGGCAGCTCATGAAGGATGTCAAGCCCATTGCGCAGGTCGTCGGTAAGACGCTGTGAGAACCGCCACCTCCTGGCCGCCGGACAGCGCGGGAGGCAAAAACCCGGAAGCGGAATTCCTCCCATTCGAATGCGTCGCCATCGTCGGCGTCGGCCTGATGGGCGGATCGCTCGGGCTGGCGCTTCGCGCGCGTGGGCTGGCAAAGCGCGTGGTCGGTATCGGCCGCAATGCGGAAGCGCTGGCGCGTGCAGTGGAGATCGGGGCCATCGACGCCGGAACCACCGATCTCGCGTTCGGAGTCCGGGAAGCGGATGCGGTCACGCTGTGTGTGCCCGTACGGTCCATTCCTTCCCTGCTGGAAACGATCGCTCCGGAGGTTCGCCCGGATGCCCTCGTCACCGACCTCGGGAGCACGAAAGCGACGATCGTCGCGGCGGGAACACGCTGGCTCGGCGATCGTTTCGTGGGCAGTCATCCCATGGCCGGCTCGGAACAGAGCGGCATCGAGGCCGCCCGCGCCGATCTTTATGTCGGGGCCGCCTGGGCGGTCGTCCGCTCCCAACCGTTCGACTTGCGCACCGACCCCCACGCGGCCCGTATCGCCGGGCTGGCGTCTGCGGTGGGAGCCCGTCCGGTGCTCTTGCAAGCGGACATTCACGATCATCTCGTGGCGCTGGTCAGCCATCTCCCGCATGTCATCTCGTACGCTTTCGCGCGCGCGGTATCGAGCGACCCCGATGCACGCGAAGCACGAGAGATCGCGGCGGGCAGTTATCGCGACATGATGCGCGTATCGCATTCCGATCCGCGCCTATGGCGGGACATTTTTCTGGACAATCGCGACGCCCTCCTTGCGATCATTGCCGCGTTCGAGGGCGAAATACAGGCGATGAAAGCGGCCGTCGCCACGGGCGATGAGGATGCGCTTCTGACGCTGCTCACCCCACGCGCATAGCCGTCTCCAATTTTCCTGCCAGCGCGCTTCCGCTTTTACCCAGTAGACAGCAGTATCCTATTAGTCCTCGACGGTATGAGGCGGCATGACTGCCAAAAGCTGTGAAGACGTGTCATCAGTTGACAAAAATGCACATAAATGGTATAATATCCCATAACAATGTGGTGTAAAATGACGGGCGGCAAGTGACGCCGACTCGCTTTTTGACTTGAGGAGAAAACGTTGTCAGACGATTCCCTTACCGACGGTGCGCCTGAAGGGCTTCCCATTCGGGAAAGCGGGCTGATGCTTGTCGACATCGAGCATGAGCTTCGCCGGTCTTATCTGGGCTATGCCGTTTCAACGCTTGTTTCCCGCGCATTGCCCGATGTGCGCGATGGTTTCAAACCCGTTCAGCGGCGTATTATGTATGCGATGCGGGAGCTTGGCATCACCCCCGCTTCCGCCCGTGTGAAGTCCGCCAAAGTGGTCGGCGAATGCATGGGTAACTTCCATCCCCATGGCGACGCGGCGCTTTACGGCACGCTCGTCCGCATGGCGCAGGACTTCAGTCTTCGCTACCCGCTCGTCGACCCGCAGGGCAACTTCGGAAGCATCGACGGTGACTCCCCCGCGGCCATGCGATACACCGAATGTCGCCTCACTCCACTCGCGATGGAGATGATGGAAGACCTCGACCGCGACACCGTGGACTGGATGCCGACCTACGATCAGGCGCGCAATGAGCCACGCGTAATGCCCGGCAGGTTCCCGAACTTTATTTGCAATGGCGGCGAAGGCATCGCGGTGGGCATGAGCACCAGCGTGCCTCCGCATAACCTGCGTGAGATAGCCGACGCAATCATCTATCTGCTCGACCACCCGGACGCCTCGCTGGAAGATATCATCAAGTTCGTTCCCGGCCCCGACTTTCCGACCGCCGCGCTCATCCTGGGGACCAATGGCGCGAAGGAAGCGTATCGCACGGGCCGTGGGCGCGTGATCATGCAGGCGCAGCTCCAGATCGAGCCGATGGATAACGGCAAGAACGCCATCGTGATCACGGAACTGCCTTATCAGGTCAACAAGGCCCGATTGATCCAGACGATCGCCGAGCTTGTGAGGCATAAAAAGGTCGAGGGCATCACCGACATCAACGATTACAGCGACAAGCATGGCATGCGCGTCGTCATCGAATTGCGTCGGGATGTCATGCCGAGGCGGATCGTAAATTTCCTGCTGAAGCATACCTCGTTGCGACAAACGTTCGGCATCATCATGCTTGCCCTCGTGAACGGGCAGCCGCGCCTGTTGAACCTGCATCAGGTGCTGTCCCACTATCTGTCGCACCGCAAGGAAATTGTCATACGGCGGACCCGGTATGAGCTTGCCCGCGCCAAGGCCGCGGCGCATATCAGCGAGGGTCTGCAGATTGCGCTCGACTTCCTGGATGAGATCATTGCTCTTATCCGCGCGGCGTCGAGCAGCGAAGTGGCGCGTACGCAAATGGTGGCGCGCTTCGGCCTTACACAGCTTCAATCGGAAGCGATCCTCAATATGCAGCTCAGGCAAATCTCTCAGCTGGAGCGGCAGCGTATCGAAGATGGCTATAAGGGACTGCTCAAGCAGATCTCCTTCTTTGAAGACATCCTCGTGAACCCTGCCCGAGTAATCAAGATCGTCAAGGACGAGACGAAAGCCCTCCGTGATAAGTACGGCGACGAGCGCCTTTCGCGCATCCTTCCCACCGAGGCCGACGAGATCACCGAAGACGACTTGATCCCGGAAGAAAAGTCGCTCGTCACGATTTCGCGCGATGGGTACATCAAGCGCGTGCCGCTCGACACCTACCGTACACAAAAGCGCGGCGGTCGAGGGGTGCAGGCCGCTAACCTTAAAGAAGAAGATCAGCTCGCGCATCTGTTCGTCTCCACCACGACCCACTATATTCTCTTCTTTACCGATCGAGGACGTGTCTACCGACTGAAAGCCTATGAAGTGCCTCAGACCAGCCGCCAGGCGCGTGGTCAGCATATCAATAACTTCATCAACGTGGAAACAGGCGACAAGATCACCGCTATCCTTCCGATGAAGGACATGAACGCCGGGGGATTCCTCTTCCTGGGCACCGAATACGGCGAAGTCAAGCGGACGGCGCTTTCCGAATTCGCCAAATTACGCGTCAATGGGAAAAAATGCTTCGACATCGAAGAGGGCGACAACCTCAACTGGGTCAAGCATACGGACGGAAACCAGGAGGTCATTCTGGTGACGCGCACCGGAAAGTCCATTCGTTTCCCAGAATCCGATGTGCCGGAGCGCGGTTATATGGCCGGAGGCGTCCGAGGCATAGAGATGCGCGATCCCAAGACGCGTGCTCTGGCCGATAGCGTGGTGGCCATGGATGTCGTCAGCCCCACGAGCCAACTGTTGGTCACCAGCACACGCGGATATGGCAAGCGCACGGATCTACGGCAGTATCGGGCGCAGTCCCGTGGCGGGCGCGGCATCCTCACTATGGATGTGACGGCCAAGACGGGTCCGATTATCGATGCCGCAGTGGTCGAGCCGGAAGATAAGCTGATGGTTCTCACGGAATTCGGCGTCACCATCCGCATGGACATCGCGCAGATCCGCGCGGCCGGCCGTAGCACCCAGGGCGTGAAACTGATCTCTCTCGACAGCGGCGACAAGGTGGCGACTATCGAACGCCTTATCCGCACGGAAGACGTGGAAGAGGTCGTGAACAATGAGTTGGAAGCGAAGGCGGATGACGCGGGACCCAGGCCCGACGGCAAGAAATAGAGTGAGCGTGCGATAAAAAAATGGACCGAAGATAGAGATTGAGCGCCCGCAGTTTGCGGGCGCTCAACATTTTGCATGTGCATGCAAATCATGGTACAATACATTCACCCCCCAAGTTGCGGCTAGGCGGACGATTGCTGCAGGATTCTCGGTTTACCGCGGCGAAACTGTCGGATATCGAACCACTCGGACGCTTGCATTTATGGTCCCGTGCTTTTCTGGAAAATTGATTTCGAGCAGCGGATTGCGTGACGGACGCTCATGGATCGACGGAGGATCCCGAGAGCCGATTTACGCAACGAACGAACGCGCGACAAGAGCGCGTCAGTAACGACAAGAGAGATAGAGGCACGCACAGATGACAACGAGCGTCTGGAAATTAGCGGAATCGATTATGGGCCCCGCTGGAGCGACGGCGGTCGAACAGTCCGAAGAGAGACTGGAAGAACGCGCCTGGCTCGACCGTTGCGTCTTAGGAGACGAACGCGCCATCCGATGGGTGCTCCACCGATATCGCGATCGCGTGGTGCGTCTGGCCGCCCATGTGCTGCATAATTCGCGTGAGGCGGAGGATGTAGCGCAGGAGGCCTTTGTAAAAGCCTTTCGCCAGATCGGCCAATTCCGCGGTGATTCCGGCTTTTATGCCTGGCTCTACCGCATCGTAATCAACCTTTGCCTTGATCGAATGCGCCGAAAATGCGTTACGGCGGAGATGCCGATGGAAGAAGGAGCGCTCCCGTTGCTCTCTTCACCGGCTCCCGACATGGAAAAGCGTCTTGCCGTAGAACAGGTGCTCAATTCATTGACCGCTCCCATGCGCGCCGCACTGGTGCTGCGAGAAGTCGAAGGCCTGGAATACGCCGAAATCGCGGTGGTGCTGCAGATTCCGGTCGGCACCGTTCGATCGCGGCTCAATACCGCCCGAGAGCAATTCCGACGTCGATGGACGGCCATTCAAATGGAGGCCAATGATGTTTAGCACCTGTCGCTACTGGCGGCGCAAAATGACTCAGTGGGATGAAGGCACGCTGCCGATGTGGCAGTGGGGACGCCTGGAAAAGCATCTTGCGCAATGCGCGGATTGCCGGTTGGCCCAGGAAGCGGATCAAGCCCTTCATGAAGTTTTGCGTACGCATGGCGGCATGTTGACGAGTGTGCGAGAGCGCGAATTCGATGACAAGGTGCTGGCGGCCTATTACGGCAAATCGGAAGTCAAAGTTTCCGCTTTGCATGGCCTGCTCGTTTCGATCGGCAACCGCGTGACGGTTCGCTTGCCGTCCCTGGAGTTCTTGCTGCAATTGTCTGGCGGCGCGTTGTTGGCTGCTTCCGTCACCGCCGTGTTCTTTCTTACCGCCATGCACGCGCCCAGCCCGACTTCTCGGAGTGCGGCGGTCGGCGTGGAGAACCATCAGACGTTTGCGACGCGCAACGATCCGCCGGTTCCGCTGGAGTCGCTCCTACAAAGCCAGGCGCCTCGCGCGGCCCTTTTGTGGACGGCTCCTGCCGCTCCGCACTTTCGCTTGATCTCAAAATCCAGGTCGAACTGACGGGATCTCGTGCGTGTCCATACCCCTTCCACCTACACCAGGGGAGCAACCTTCCTCCCCGTCCACCCCGGCGCCCCCACGGCGGCGCTGGTCGGGTTGGCTCCTGGGATTCCTGGTCGGCGTCCTCGCCGTTCTCTGGCTCTTCCCCTTTGTGCGCTACACGCTGTTTTCGCAGTTCGAGTTCGCGTACGCCGTAAATGACATCCCGTGGATCCGAGCCCTGAACGAGCAAGACAATATACGGGAAATTTCTCGGCTCGACGCAACGGCCGAGTCGGACCCCGAAAACTATACCCTGCAGCTCGGCCGGGCGACCGCGATGGCGGAACTCAATCGTTCCCACATGGGCACGGACGTGAATGACGACACACTCTTCCGCCTGGGTCTGATAGCTCGGAACTTCCCGACGGCGCCGGGCGCGTATGCGACTCTGGCGCGCTATATGATGGTGGATCGGATTCGTATCCAACGCGCCGAACTCCTGGCGCCCCCCCCAGAAACCACCAGAGTGGGAACCGGAACGCGCGTAAGCCACTCCTCTGTTGCTCCCAAGCGCACGCGCACCATCCCCGCGGCGCGGCGCGACGTGCGATTGATGGTATGGGCGCTGGGTTCAGGCGAGCGCCGAGATCCCGACAATGCTTTCTGGCCCGCCATGCTGGCTTCCACGTACTTCGCGGCGGAGCGCGACCAGGAGGGATTATCGGCTCTTGCGCGCGCCGCGCGCAAATCCCACTGGGATGCTTATGTCTACCAGGAAATTCTAGGCCAATGGAAGCTCTTTTCCACTGCTTACGGTGACAACGGCGCGGCCCAGCGAATAGGTCCCCTTTCGTTCGTCGCGTTTCCCCATTTGCGAGAGATCCGGCACATGGCGGAGTTCGCTCGCTACCTGGCGGAGCGCGATGCGGCCCGAGGCGACATAGCCAATGCGATCGCCATTCGGCGCCATCTGGCCTTGCTCGGCATGAAGATGTGCGATACGGCGCAGTGGGCGTATGAAGCGCTCTACGGCACGGATCTTTTCTTCCTTGCAAGCACGGACAGCCACATCAGCTTCTCAAGCAATGCGGTACGCGACATGAAACAGTGGGAACTTGCTGCCCACCCCTATTTCGATCTTCTCGAACACAATAGAATATCCTCCGAGGAAGCATGGCTTCGAACCGAAGCCGAAGCCTGTATCAAATTGAGGCAGCAGGTGGATGTGGCGCGATATGACGCCAGCTACCCTGGGATCCCGCCAGGTATCCCTCTGTTGCCGCTGTTCGCAAGCTGGATGGCGGGCGCCTACCTTTTGCAACAGATGTTCGGAATTGGCGCAATCTCCCTCTTCATAGCCATTTGCGTTCGGTTCGAAGCGAAACTCAGACGGGGGGGACATCTCCTGCGCGCATTTCTCTGGACGACTCTTGTGGTGCTAACGGTCGCATCGGCTCTCTGGCTGGAGATAGGGCTTCCGACCCCCAATGAGGCCGCATTCACGCTGTTCGCCGGCATGTTGCTCTTTGTCCTGGCCCTTCAGGGGCTTGCGGGCGATGGCGGGAGGCGTCCCGAAGCCGTGCCTCGCACTTCCTCTGGAGCAGACCTCCGATCCATGGCGGAATCACGCTGGACCGACGGCACAACGATGCGCATGCTCTTTTTCCTGCTCGTACCGGCACTATCCGCACTCTACATGTTGCGATACACTCTGAGCGGATTGCATCCGGTGGCGCTGTTGCTTGCAGGTCTCATGGGCGCTACGATGCCGCCTACCCCTTCCGGCGTGATATTGATCGCGCTGCTCGGCTTCGCCATTCCGCTCGCCATGATGGCTGCAGCCGCTCTGTGGGGCGCCTACCGGCGCGTCTCCCCTCTTGCTGCGGTGACGGTCGCCATCCGACGTCTCACTATTCCTGCGCTAATATGCCTGGCATGTGTTTATCTTGGGCTGCTTCAGAATACGCTTCGCCTGGACCGGCAGGCAAGCCAGGCCATCGATGAAGCCGCTCAGAACGACCGGACATGGGTGTTATCTCACAGCACACCTGCGTCCGGCAATCCG
>JBBRKX010000073.1:0-10272 GCA_038231675.1 Chthonomonadales bacterium
CCCTCGGCGTCAACAGTTCATACGATATTTGTAACAGCCTGCCGCTTTTCCTACTTCCTTACGGATAGGGACAGGGCCATTCAGTTTTCAGACGGCGTACTCTTTACGTCCGAATGGACGTTGCGGCGCGTAGCGCCCCCAGCGGAGAAATTCATTTCGCCGTCCGCTCGGCAGGTAGAAAACTGAGAACTGAATGCCCCTGGGATAGGGAAAGCGACAGGCTATAATTTTGCCATCGTCTTTCTACCAGTCCTTTTCCAGTCTTCCCGCAGTACGTTGCGGATTTCATGTTTTCATAGGATAATAACGTATTGCGAAAACCAACTGTGCTGCCTTTCCGGGCAAGGAGTTTTGTAATGAATTTCCGATGGCTGAATGCTCGCCCGATGCGCGCCCTGTTGGTTGCCGCAGTGACGCTTACTATACCGATGGGCATGGCGCACGCCATCCCTCCCGCAACAAAGGATCGGTCTGCCCACCACACGCTGGCTTCCACGGTAAGCGCTCTGGACCCGGATATTCTGGCGGCCATTAAGGCGGCGCCGGCCGCCACGCAATGGCCCAACAGCAACTATATGCGCCTGCTGGATTTGGGGACCGTCACCATCAAATCGGATGGCACCACCGTGGCTCGATACCGCGAAACATACAAGTTGTTTAATGAGCGTGCCCGACAACTCGCCGAAGTCTCCATCCCTTACAATTCCAGTTATGAATCGGTACATGTGCTGAGCGCCCGCACTATTCGGAAAGACGGCACCGTGGTGGAGATCAAACCCTCCGATATCCGTGTGACATCGCCGTATTCCGAATATCTGATGTACGATGACGCGGTCTCGGCGGGCTTCTCGATGCCCGCCATCGAAGACGACTGCATCATCGATTACACATGGGAAATGGTCACGCGGCCTGTCCTTATGCCGGGCAATTTCTGGACGTATTGGGGATTTTCCGGTCCCGAGCCGGTCGGCGTCAGTCGCTATGTATTGAACACCCCCGTAGACAAGCCCATCAAGTTCAAGTCCTACAACGACCCGACGCTCCAGCCCATCATCACCACCTCCCTGGATGGCAAGACGAAGACGTATACCTGGGAAAAAAGCAACCTCAGCCCCATGGATCTGGAGCCGGCAATGCCGGACATCAGCGACTGTCGGATCTGGATGGAAGTCTCTTCTCTGGATTCCTGGCAGAATATCGCCGACTGGTTCTGGAAGCTGCAGCATCCCCAGGCAACTCCCACAGACGCGATCCGCACCACGGTTTCCAAGCTGATCGATGGCAAAAAATCCGACGACGACAGGGCCAGGGTGATCTATGACTGGGTCGCGAACCGCACCCGCTACGTTGGCCTGGAATTTGGAATGTCCGCCTTTCGCCCCCACCCCGCGTCGGAAGTCCACGACAAACTCTATGGCGACTGTAAGGACAAGGCCACCCTTCTGATCACGATGCTCGGTCTGGCGGGCATCAAAGCCCATCCGGTGCTCCTGCATGCCGAAGAGCACCGTCCTGTCGGGCAGGGACTTCCTTCTCTGAACGCTTTCGACCATTGCATCGCGCTTGCCGAGATCGGTGGCCGAGAAAAGTGGCTCGACGCCACTGCGGAGACGTGTGCGTATGGAGACATACCGGATGGCGATCGCGGGGTGGAGGCGTTTGTGGTTCGGGATGGAATAGGCGCTTTTCAAACGATTCCCACTTATCAGCCAAAAGAGAACGGCATGGACATCAACAGTGCGATCGTTGTTCATCCGGATGGTTCTGCGGACACGGATACCACGATCTCGATGCGGGGAGCGGTTTCTCAATCCATGCGGGCCGCCGTGCGGTCCATCACGCCGGACAAACGCAAAGAGATGATGCAGCAGATGGCCCAGCGGTTCTCGACCGGCGCGGCCCTGAAAGAGTTCAAATTGCCCGATGGCGCCGACAAAGACGGTCCGTTCGATATGCGCCTGCAAACCACCGCGCCTCAATATGGCCGCAAAACGGGGAGTCTGCTCCTGATGCCCCTGACGCTTGGAGCGTCTCGCTCCGAGCATCCCAACCCTTTTATCAAGGAAAAGCGCGTCTGGCCGATCGTGATGGAAGAGACTTCCGCCATGCATTATTCGACGACGCTCACCCTGCCGGAAGGCTATACTATAGAGGATCTGCCGGAAAACGTGGATCTGGTGGGCCCGCTCGAGGAGTACCATCGTAAACTGATCAAATCCGACGACGGCAAATCCATCACGGTAGTAGACACATATCTGGAGAACGCGGGCAAGGTGCTGCCGGGAGACTATGCCAAGATCCGGGGCTATTACGACAGTTTGCTCAAGATCGAGGGCGATGAGATCGTCCTGAAGAAGTCTAAATAATCCAGGCTTGGGTACTTCTCAGCCGTGTACCCGTGCACGGCTTTTAGAGAAGGCACCCAGAATTCGTTTGGACATTTTAACCGATCGGAGCAGGCTAGAGATGATTTGCGGGCGGTGTACTCACGAATACAGGGTAAGAGCGGAAGTGACAATCATCGGACCCGGCTGGGCCATAGTGGCTCTTGACATCGCGGAATCGCCATGTTACAATATGTATAGTTCCATACTGAGAGTTTGATGGATAGTCACTTTGCAGACAACTGAAAATCGTCCCGGTAATTCCGCCCACAGAAGCTTGCCACCATCGGGTATACTCCGCACCCGTGATTTCGAGGCACTCGGCTATTCCCGGCAACAGGTCAAACGACTATCGGAGCGTGGGGAGATCGAGCGACTCGGGCGTGGTCTCTACCGCCTGCCAGGCGTGGAATTCACGCCTTACCATTCCCTGGCGGAAGTCTGTAAGCGAGTTCCTATGGCGGTTATCGGCCTGTCTTCCGCGCTTCAGTTCCATAATCTAACCACTCAATCGCCGGTCGATGTCTGGATTCTGCTACAGTCTGCCGCACGCACGCCGACCTTTACTTACCCTCCTCTTCGGGTCTTTCGCGCGAGCGGGGAAGCGCTGTCCGCCGGTATCGAGACACATACCATTGAGAGAGTGGAAACACACATAACCAGTATTGCCAAAACTGTCGCCGACTGCTTCAAGTATCGCAATAAGATCGGACTGGACATCGCCCTTGAGGCGCTTAAGGAAAGCTTGCGTCGGAGTCCACGCACGGGGCAGCGTCCCTGCACACGCGAAGAACTCCGTCACTATGCACGCATTTGTCGCGTCGAGCGTGTGATGCAGCCGTATCTGGAAGCGATCGCTTGACCGCTTATTCGGCAGGCAATCGCGCCGCCTCCATACGACAGCGGTTGCTGAATCTGAGCAGGGTGCGCGGCGAGGAGTTCCAACGGGTCCTGACACGCTTCGCGCTGGAGCGTCTGCTTCACCGTCTGAGCCTCTCGGCCTATCGAGAGCAGTTCCTCTTAAAGGGAGCGCTGCTCTTTGTCGTCTGGTTTCCACAAAGCCATCGCCCCACCAAAGACCTGGACCTTGCAGGGTATGGGAACCCTTCCCGCGAAACGCTCGCAGACATATTCCGCTCTCTGTGTCACATCGAGGGGGCCGATGACGGTATGGAGTTCCTGATGGAGACCGTGCTCTGTACGGAAATCCGGGAAGAGACCGAATACGGCGGCCTGCGCATCCATCTGACAGCGACATTGGGTACGGCAAAAATACCGTTGCAGGTAGATATCGGGTTCGGAGATGTGGTCACGCCTGCCCCGGAGGAGATCGTTTTTCCTGTTCTCCTGGATCTGCCCGAGCCGATACTACGCGCCTATCCGAAAGAGACGGTTGTAGCGGAGAAGCTGGAGGCGATGGTCTCCCTGGAACTCGGCAATAGCCGGATGAAAGACTTCCATGATCTCTGGACGCTGGCACGCCTATTCCCTTTCGAGGGGGAAGCCCTGGCTGCCGCCATTGCGGCAACATTCTCCCGGCGTAATACTCCCTTTCCTAACGGCGTACCTATTGCCCTGACGGAGCAGTTTGCGGAAGATACCGGCAAGCAGACACAATGGAAAGCATTTTGTAGAAGGTCGGTGCCGCGTGGAACGGCGCCTGCTCTACAGGAGGTGGTTGCTTTGCTGGCTACGTTCTTACTTCCGTTGCTCCAGGCACAGCAACAGCAAGTACGCTTCCACGTATCTTGGACGTGGGAAAATGGCTGGAAATAGTGATGTTAATGAAGGCGGGTATCCGTATCCCCAGCCAACCAATACGTTATGAGGTGCATTCGCTCTAACAGCGTGCTGGTCACCTACGGCGCACCTGCCAGGAAAGGGTTTCGATGCGGCGGCCGGCACATTGCGAAACGCGGCGGGAATGGAGTACAATGGCGTGAGACGGCAGGTCACGCTGAACCAATGGCGGACACTGCCGCCGTATTTTGCCGGAAGGTGGTTGATTCGTCGTGTCCCTCGCACAGGCCAAAGGAAAACTTGATGAGATAGAGAGTCGTTACGATCAGCTGAACGGCCAGATGAACGACCCCGAGGTTTGCAGCGATCACAACCTCTATATGCAGGCCGCCAAGTCCAAACAAGAGATCGAGAACGTGGCGGAAGCCTATAAAAAGTACAATCGCCTGGAAGCCGACATCGTCGATGCCGAAATGATGATCGGCGAAGAGGAAGGCTCCGAGCGCGAAGCCTGGCAGGAGATGCTGGAAACGCTCCGCACACAGCGCGACGAAGCCGAGTTCGGGCTCCGCCAGTTGCTGCTTCCCAAAGACCAGAATGATGACCGTAACGTCATGGTCGAGATCCGCGCCGCCGCCGGCGGCGAAGAGGCAAAGCTTTTTGGCTACGAGCTCTTCCGCATGTACAATCGCTATGCGGAGCGCAAACGCTGGAAAATCGATGTCCTGAACCTTCAGGAGACCGGCATCGGCGGCATCCAGGAAGTCACCTTCGAGATCGATGGTAAAGGCGCGTACAGCCAGCTGAAGTTCGAGGGAGGCGTGCATCGCGTGCAGCGCGTTCCGGTGACCGAGTCGAGCGGACGTATTCAAACTTCCACAGTCACGGTCGCGGTTCTTCCCAAGGCCGAGGACGTCGAAGTCGAGCTGAACGAGAACGAGATCAAAGAGGATATCTATCACTCTTCAAGCGCCGGCGGCCAGAACGTTCAAAAGGTAGCCACCGCAATCCGCCTGACCCATATCCCCACCGGAATAGTCGTTCAGTGCCAGGACGAGCGAAGTCAGTTGCAAAACAAGATCAAAGCGCGGAGCGCCCTGCGCACGCGCCTTTATGAGCTTCAGTTGCAGCAGGCGAACGCCGCCCAGAGCGGCGCGCGTAAGTCTCAGGTCGGTTCCGGAGAGCGCTCCGAAAAGATTCGAACCTACAACTTTCCGGATGGCCGGGTCACGGATCATCGGATCAATATGACGATTTACAACGTGGCCGCCGTGCTCGACGGAGACATTCAGTCGTTCATCGACGGGCTGATCACCGCCGACCAGGCGGAAAAGATGCGCGAAAGTATGGAAAGCTAAGCGGCCAATGAGGCGATTTCAGAGCTTCTCCATGCTATATAATTCGTTTTGATAAGGACTCAAGAAATATGATCGCACCTGGCGGTTACCGCGAATCGACGAAGACCACCGTGCTGCAAAACTGGTTGCTGGCAACGGGCATGACGGGCGTGACCGTGCTGTGCGCCCGGATTTCCGTGCCTATCCCCTTTACACCCGTTCCAATCACGATGCAGCCTTTTGCCGTCATGCTGGCAGGTCTCCTGCTGGGCCGTGCGTGGGGCATGGTGGCGCTGGCTCAGTATCTGTTGCTGGGCGCGGTCGGGGCGCATGTATTTTCCGGAGGAGGGTTCGGCTCTGCGGCCCTGCTCGGGGTCACGGGCGGCTATCTGATCGCATACCCTATCGCCGCCTACCTCATCGGCTGGATCTCAGGGGGCGGTAAAGCCACCGGAAATGGCGGTTTCACTGTGGGGCGCGATCTGATTGCGTGTCTTGCCGGTATCGCCGTAATCTATACGCTGGGCACTGTCTGGCTTGGTCTCGCAACCCATCAGAAATCGGCGCTCCTGGTGCTGCAGGGCGCCGCGATATTCCTTCCATGGGACATCGTGAAGGCATTTGCCGCAGTCGCGGTCGCGAAAGGGCTTGGCTCATTCCGGCATGGCCAGATCGGGTGAACCGGTTTATCGTCCAGACGGGATGGAGCAAGAGTCGATTTCCGATCCGGCGAGTGAAAACGTGAATAGGATCCTTCGGCAGGCATCGGATCGAATCGATATCGCTGGGATCGAGATGCCGCGCTTCGAGGCGCAACTGCTATTGAGTCTCGCACTCGGCGTTTCTCGTACCTCTATCCTCACGGGGCTGCATCCCTTGCCTACTCCGGAACAGTTGAGTCGCTTCCAGCACCTGGTGGACGCCAGGGTAAATCGGCAGCCGCTTGCGTACCTGCGCGGCTCGCAGGAGTTCTATGGCCTGGAATTTGAAGTCGATGGCAATGTACTGATCCCCCGCCCTGAAACGGAAATGCTGGTCGAGTTCAGCCTGGAGCACATTCGCACACGGAGCGCGCCGGAAGATCCTGGCTTCGTCTTCGCGGATATCGGGACGGGCAGCGGCTGCATTGCGCTTTCCATTCTCGCCCACGCTCCCGCCACCCACGCGGTGGCGACGGACATCTCCTTTCTCGCGCTTGCGGTAGCCCGGCGCAATGCGGTGCGATGCGGGGTGACGGAGCGCCTGCGCCTTCTGCGGACCGATCTTCTCACTCCGATCCGAAAGAACAGTCTCGACCTCGTCGTATCCAATCCGCCGTACATCCCTCGTCCGGATCTTTCCCATCTTCAGCCGGAAGTTCGCGATTGGGAGCCTCGCCTTGCCCTCGATGGCGGCCCGGATGGTTACGACCTTTATCTGCGCCTCGTGCTTGCCGCCCAAAGGGCGCTGCGGCCGGGCGGCTGGCTCGTGGTCGAGGTCGGGCAGGGACAGGCAACGACACTGGAAAGCCTGTTCGAAACTTCCGGCTTTATAGCCATGGAAGTCCGAAAGGATCTCGCCGGGATCGACCGCCTTGTCGCGGGACGGAGACCGGTATGACGGGAAGCATCGTCTGTCGGGAACTGCGCAAACAGTTCGGGAGCCTGGTCGCCGTCGATTCCATCTCTCTGGAAGTGGAGCCTGGTGAATTGTTTGGCTTTCTTGGCCCAAACGGCGCGGGAAAGACCACGATGATTAAGATGCTGACCGGGCTGCTCAGTCCAAGTTCTGGGGGCGCGCTCCTTGGCGGATACGATATTCAGCATTATCCACGCGAGGCAAAGAGCATCCTGGGATATGTTCCCGACAACCCGTTCCTATATGAAAAGCTCACCGGACGCGAGTTCTTGAACTTTATGGCGGACCTCTATTCGGTCACTCCGAAGAACCGAACAACACGTATTGAAGACCTTCTTCACCTTTTTGAGCTTGAAGACAAGGGCAATGACCTGATCCAGGGGTATTCTCGCGGTATGCGCCAGAAGATTGCGCTTGCCGCCGCGCTGATTCACGCGCCACGCATCCTTTTCCTGGATGAGCCGACGGTCGGATTGGATCCCAAGGGGGCGCGAACGATGCGCGATATCGTTCAGGAGCTATGCCGCAGAGGCACGACGGTGTTCATGTCCACGCATATTCTCGAGATCGCCGAACGTATGTGCGATCGGGTGGCCATCGTCAATAAAGGCAGGATCGTCGCACTGGGAACGGTGGAGGACCTTCGGGGCCGTGCGACCGGGACCCAGGGTGAGGGTGGTCCCGCAGGAAAAATAAAGACTCTAGAAGACATTTTCCTGGAACTGACGGAGGATCCCGAACGGACGGATCTGCTGCACTATCTTGGCTCGTGAGGAGAGCTTACCGTGCCGAATACTTTCCTGCAGGGGATACTGTTTGCCGTCCGGCTGGTCCTGGCCATCGACCTGATCTTGATCGGCCGCTGGTGCGTCTACCTATTCTATCTTTCCAACTGGCGGCGTACACAGGCTTCTCCCGAAACGGCGCTACCGAATACGGCCTCTCCGCCGCGACCGACCCCCCCGTTTGCGGCGGAATGGAGTCTGGTGCATCCGTTTCTGGCGATTCAGATCATTCTGGTTCTGGCGGAACTGCTGGGCGCGGTGGCCCTCTTAGTGGCGGGAGGGGCGGCCGCCGCGCCTCTGGAGCGCTGGAGTGGACCCATGGCGAATGCCATGCTGTTCGGGTTGTTCGTGCAGGAGTTTCTTTTTGTCGCGGCGGTGGCGTTCTTTTTATGGAGGTATCGTAGCTCCCTCCGTGATATTGGCCTTCGCATGCTGCCCATAAGACAGATCTATTCCGCGCTGGCACTCGGCATAGCGATGTTTTTGCTGTCGGGGATAGCCGATGCGGGATTCTCCGCTATTCTACATCGCCTGATATCGCCGGCCACGTTTCAGGCGCTGGAACAGTTTGCGAAGACGGTCAGTGCGGAAGGGGTCTATGCGCAAATCCCGTATGCCCCTCAAAAGGCGGCGCTTATTGTTGCGGGAGTCGTATGCGCGCCCATGGCGGAAGAGATTTTTTTTCGCGGGTTTCTGTACAATACTCTGGCTCGACGATTTCGTAGGCCGGTGGCCGTGCTCTTGAGCGCGGCATGTTTTGCCCTATTGCACATGAACCCATTGAGTATGGGTATCATTTTCATCATGGGAATCGTGCTTGCGGTCGCGTACCACCGAACCGGCTCGCTCACATTTACCATTCTCGTGCATGCAGTGAATAATGGGCTTTCCTTTGCAGTTCTGGCCATGTCGGGAAAGCATTGATGCCCATGGAAGGCTTCGATACGGCAAGCGAACATGACTGGCTCCTGGCCGAGCCGCTTTGGGGTAAAGGGAATTTTTAATGGCGCCTGAAACAAATCCTCGTGGACGTGAGCCTGTCCTGGGGCTAGCCTTGTCTTTCATAATGGTCGGCGTGCTGCTATTCTTCGGCTGGCGCGTGGTCGCCGTCTTTGCAGGTCGCTCGCTGAGGTCCGAGATGGCCAGGTTCAAAGATGCGGAAACCGATCTACGGCGGGGAAATATTGGGAAGGCGCGGGGCATGTACGATGGCGAGATCGCAAAGCAGCCGACCTCGCCGGAAATATATGCGCAGGTGTCCGAAAGCTGTCTGGAATCCGGACAATGGAACCTGGCGATAGAATACGCGAAGCGAGGGGTATCCGCATGCAAATCCGCCACTCCGAAAGAGCAGGCGATGCTCTACCGCGTACTGGCGGAGGCGAGTTCGGAAGCGGAACCGGCGCATCCTCAGACAGCCGCTCTGCAGTATGCCGAGATGGCATTCAAGTTGACGCCTAAAGATCCGGAAACGCTCAATATGCTCGGATACATCCTGGCGGACAATGACCTGCAACTGGAGCGTGCGCGGGGACTGGTTCACGACGCGCTTGTATCCATTAAAGATGAGACGGGAACGCCGGAAGGCCGATTTGCCGTCGCGGAGTTCGAGGATAGTTACGGCTGGATTCTCTATAAATTACACCAATACCCTCAAGCGGTCGAGGCGTTGGTGCAGGCCACCGGGGACATTGCCACCGCGCCAAATACGGACGAGGAGAACGCTCAGAGCACCGAGGTCTCAGGCGACGTTCTAAAAACTCTCTATTATCACCTAGGGGCGGCGCAGAGGATGGCGGGCAGCAAAGACGCCGCAGCCACCTCCCTCAACACCGCTTTAAGATATGACCCTGGCTATGCTCCGGCGAAACGGGAAATGGCGGAACTGGAAAAGAGCGGTCCGCCCAATCCCCAGCCCGAACCCACCGCTCCCAGCCATTCTCCTATTACCACCGAAACACCTTCTGTCACCCTCCGTTCCAACCCACCGTTTACTCCCTTGTCGTCGGGGGAGACGCCAAAGCATCCCTGAGCGTAAAAATTAAAAAATTCAAAGTGTAATTTAGAAATATTGAGTTTTTTTGTAATATATTTGACTTTTTCTTATTATCGTCGTATAAGTATGCAGGAGAACGGCATGGCAAAGTCATTATCGCGGTGTCCGGTATGTGAAGCGACACTGGGAATATCCGAATATGCGTGCGGCCGCTGCCACACAAAAATCAGCGGAAGCTTCCAAGGGTGTCGCTTCTGTCGGCTTACTTCGGAACATCTGGCGTTTGTCGAAGTATTTTTACGATGCGAAGGCAACTTGAGCCGAGTCGAAAAAGAGATCGGACTCTCTTACCCTACATTGCGCAATAAGCTGTCCGCCGCGCTTTCCGCGTTGGGCTTCTCTTCTGAAGGGGA
>JBBRKX010000074.1:0-10252 GCA_038231675.1 Chthonomonadales bacterium
CCTGTAACACCGGCTTCTTTGAACGTGGCAATCACGGAAACGGGGTCCGTGGCGGCAAGCAGCACTCCCGCCAGAATCGCCGTTTGCCAGGGCCATTGGACCAACGCATGTAAGCCCAGTGCGGTCACTCCTGTCGAGAGGAGAACGCCAAGAGTTGCCAGGACCAGAATAGGAATGAGATCCTGTCGAAGCTCCTTCCAGTGGATCTGAAAGGCCGCTTCAAAGATAAGCGGTGGAAGAAAAGCAATGAAGATCAGCTCTTTGGTGAGGTTGGCGTCGAGAGACCAGGGAGACAGCGCCAGACCCACCCCGGCCAGAACCAGACCGACCGTGTAAGGGAGGCGCAGTTTGCGTCCCAGCATCGAGACGGTCGCTGCTACCAGCATCAGCAGCACCATGCGTTCGATTGTAAGTTCCACGTTTCCCTTTTCTGTACATAGGCAGTGACCGCTCACGGATATGGCGCCGGAGGATTCTCTGCTTATGTTTGCGTACTCATCACTGCAGGCGTTTTCGCAACGAAAGAAGCGAACGACCCACGGCACAAATTGGCGCTTCCGTAGTAAATGCCCCGGCGATTGCGTAGAGACTGCGCGGCGAAAACCGCCTCTCCCGGCTGATGGCATAGATCGGCTCCCAGTATTCCGGCTGAAACTTCGATTTGAAAGCATCCAGCCCATCAAAGTTATAGAAGCGGCGTCCCCAATTGCGGATACTTCGCAGCACCAGATCCACCCACTGCGGATTCGGAGGATGCCCGACGCTACCATGGGGTGAGAGCGGAACCAGACCCATCGTCAGGTAAGACGCGTTTTCGATTGCAACCGTGCGCGCCGCAGTATCCATGAGGAGTTCCACCGTGCCGTTCGGCGCTGTCGTCAGACGCGGAAACTGTTCGGTCAGCCAGCCGTTCCGCGCAGGGACCGGTGACAGCGTCAAAAAGGCCACGACCCGATCTCCCTGTTCCGCGACAAACACGCGTCTCCCCTGCAATCGCCTCAGCGTCTCCGGTTCGACCAGAAAATGCAGCGGCGGCAGACCGCGTGTCTGTAACCAGGCCAACAGGCAGGCGCGGAGGGCAGGGTGGTCTTCTGCCGTCTCGACAGGCCATTCGGAGACTCGCACACCTTTGTTGTCCGCCCGGTGGAACTGCCCCCGCAAGGAGGCGTAACGATAGGTCCGCTCACTCCAGTGCTGCGGGTTCCAGACGGGCTGCGCTCCGACGACGACGGTCGCATGCTCCGGCGACGCCTGCAAGAACGCCTGCAAACGTCCGGAAGCGCCGAAGTAACAGACGCGTTTGCCCGCCGTCACCACTTCCTGCTCCCATTCACGAACAACGCGCGGCAGCCGATCTCGCGAGCAGACCGGCCCACCGGCAACAATGCGCGTGGAACCGAAGGAGACGTATCCGATAACGGCATCCCCATGTTTGGAAAACCAGTGCGATATGCCGGGGTTGACGATCTGATAGGCCGTCGCATTCCAGCCATGCCGCTGGAGGATACCGCGTACTGTATTCAGGTCGATTTCCATTCCGAAGGGGTTTCTCTTCCCGGGGCTCCCATTGCCCGTGAAATCAGCGAGAGGAATCGTGCGCAGTTTCACTCGGCCCCAGGCTATTCGGTGCCCCATCCGGGTTCTGAATAACGACCGTCTGAATGTCGGTCGGCATCGAGATATGTTCTCTATCGAACGCTTCCTTCACCCGGAGCATACACTCGCTTCCGACGCGCAGATAATCCGCCCGTTGGGAGTTCGTGTAGAAACGTAACTTGAGATTTACGGTTGACGCCGCGAGTTCATCTACGAGCACATCGGGTCCGGGTTCCGCTGCGACCCCCTCGACACCACGAATGGTTTCCAGGGCGACGACCTGCGCCTTTTCGATCGGATCCCCATAACCGATTCCAACGATAAATTCGCGTCTGCGGATTGGACTCGCGGTATTGGACGTAACCACGGAGGTGAATACGTCTCCATTCGGAATAATGACCAGACGGTTGTCATACGTGCGAAGGTAGAGCGCGCGAAGTTCGATCCGTTCTACGGTCCCCTCGAAGTCTTTGACAACGATCTGGTCCCCGATATGGAACTGTTTTCCCAACAGGAGCATGAACCCGGCGAAAAAGTGAGAGAGTATGTCTTTGAAGGCGAATCCCAGCACAAACCCTGATATACCCAACGTTGTCGCGATGCTTCCTCCCTCCAGGCCCAGCGTAGACATAATTGCCAGGATGCCGATGAGCCAGGTTCCGTAGTAGACCATGGCACGAAGCAGTTGACGAAGATTCCCGTCGAAGTGCGTGCGCGTGACGACGGATTTGACTGCCCATCGGTTGAATCGCGCGAACAGCCAGAAGAGGATCGTGAGGACAACCGCTCCGCCGAGTCGTGGCAGCCATTTCAACGCGGAAATCAGCAGATCCGAAAACGAATTGCGAATGAGGATACCCGAGCCTGTAAATGCGTTCGACCTCACCGCACGGGCATCTTTCACTGCCGTCGCCATCTTCTGTCCCCATTGAAATGCCAGATCGTCGCGAGACGAGAGCGCATCCTGGGCATCCATATCCGTCACCGTCAAGATAGAAACGCCATCTAGACTGATGGTGGTCTCGGCATTGCCGGGCACGAGATCCTTTCTGCTGAAAGGAGGCATGGGGTTTGTGCGCGCAACGAGGCTGCTCAGCCGCCTGTTAACCTTGTCTGCGCGTTCAGCGGCAGATAGGTTCCGGATGCCCATAATATCGAATAGACGGCGCCCCTCAACTTTGACGGAAGCGTACGCCGATGTGTCGTTGGGCGTTGAACCGGGAACGGGCACACTCGTCCCTTGCGACCATACGACTCTGGCCCCACCCGCAAGGAAAAACAAGAGTGCCAGCACGGTGATAGAAATACGCTTCATGGAGACATCCCTTTCGTTACGCGTTGACCTCTTCCGCCAAACACCACCCAGCCCCGCGAATAGGTAAAGAACATCCGGAGGGCATCTCTCACTGAAAATCCGTAAGGCGCCGATGATGAGCGACACGCCCACAGAACGTCCAGTCAGTCGCGCGTCCATACGCTCGCTTCGGATTCGTTTGTAGCGTAGAAGGCATATCATTCTGCAGCCTCACAGCCCTCACGAACCGCACGGATGCCGCCTTTTGCTTCCGGAGCGATCATTGCGGTCAGCCGCATATGGGCTTCCAAACGTGTCGTGGCTGTGGGTATCCATTCCCGATGTCCTTCCTGACAACGAACGAGGATACAACCGGGGGACAGGCCCAACTCCCGGACCTCTTTTCCATCAAATGGCGAGCCTGGTTCCACTTCAAGTTCCAGAACGATAGGCTCCTTCGGGTCCGGTAGCGCTCCACCGCGCAGCAAGTCACGTTCCAGGAGGTTTTCGTAGATAGGAAGCTCGCCCATTCCTTCCGCGACAATATAGGCGCAAAAACAGGCTACGAGAAGTGGAAGCATCTGCGCGTAGTTTCCGGTCATCTCGATAATCAGCACGATCCCCGTCAGCGGCGCTCGAACGATAGCCGTAAAGTAGGCTGCCATTCCGACGACCGCAAAGATCGCCGGGACCGGAACGAGGTGCGGGAACAGGAGGTGCGTGACCTCTCCCACACCCAGACCGAGGAGCGCTCCCAGAACGAGCAGGGGGGCGAAGATACCGCCCGGGGCGCCGGTTCCATAGCTTGCCATCGACAGCACAAAGCGCAGGAGAAACCAGAGGGGAATGGCCGCTAGCGCCGTGTGACGCTCAAGGAATAGTTCGGCCAGTGAATGCCCACCGCCGACGGCTCCCGGAGAGAACCACGCGACGAGACCAACCACGGCACCGATGAGGGCGGCGGCCGTTACGGCTAACTTCGGAGGAATCCTCGCTGAGAGATTGATCGAGGAGATGAGGCTGCGATTGTAGACCACACCGAGGAGGCCTGCCACAATGCCCAGCACAGCGAACACTGGAAGCGCCATAAGATTGGGGACAGGATAGCTTGGAATGTGAAAGACCGGCAACTGTCCCGAAGCGAAGCGGGTGACGATGTCGGCAACCACGGCCGCAATAAAGGCCGAGGCGAAGACCGCCTGCCGGAAATCTTTCTGTACCTCTTCGAGCACGAAGATCACGCCAGCGAGAGGCGCGTTGAAGGCGGCGGCTAATCCGGCTCCGGCTCCGGCAGCAATGAGGGTAAGACGGTCGCGTGAACCTGCCCTAAGCCAGCGTGAGACGGCATCCCCGACCGTGCCGCCCATCTGCACGGTCGGGCCTTCACGTCCCAGCGCAAGGCCTGCGCCAATCGCAAGCGCGCCTCCGAAGAACTTGACGGGCAGCACCCGTTTCCAGTCGAGTTCACGGTAGCGATGCAGCACCGCTTCCAGATGTGGGATGCCACTCCCCGAAGCTTCAGGAGCAAACCGCCTCACGAGAAACACAGCAAGGGACGCACCGATGGCGCCGAAACCGATCGGAAGAAGGAAACCAATGCGAGGGTAATGATGCGCCCAGGCGATGAGCGCATTGCGCAGGCTATCTCCGGCAGCGAGAACCGCTCGAAACGCAATCGCAACCAACCCGGCGAGTAAACCGACCAGTGCCGCGCGCGGAAAGAGCCGGCGTTTCTGCTGACGGACATGGAGGTACTCTTGAATCTCGGAGCGTACCTGGGCTTGCGACACTTCGGCTGATTCGCATAAGGGAGGAGCTTCGTTACTCGCCATCGTCGTCTCGCTTTCCGCAGGCTCCTTCCACCCAGACTCCCGGCTCTTGAATGGCGCGGGTGGCAAGTGCTTCGATCTCATCCGTCGCCGCGAATTGTCGGAGGCTCGTATGTCGATCCAGGGACGCTTCCGTTCGCACTTCCCAAAAGCCGCCCTCTTTGTCCATGTAACGGAGAGCTACAATCACGCGGTTTGCTCCTTCTCAACACCTTCTGCTTCTTCGGGGTTGCCGTAGAGTTCGTGCACCTCACAGAATTCTGTGATCAAGTTGAGGACGCGGGGTATGCGCGGTCCGCGGAGGCGATAGTACCGAGATACTCCATGCGGCTCCACGGTTAGGAGACCTGCCCGTGTCAGCACGGCCAGGTGCTGAGAGGTGCCGGATTGACCGAGATGCAGGTCGGCGGCGACCTCATTGACGGTCTTTTGTCCCGTGCTGAGTAGTTCAATGATCCGCAGTCGAGTCGGATGAGAAAGTGCGGCGAATATCTGACTGGCTCGGTCCCGGATGAGGCTGTTCATGGCCATGCACTCCCGCAGCCAAGAAATATTAGTATATTATGGTATACTGTTATAGTGTTGAGAAAGTTCCTTTATGTCGTTCATTCCGCTGCTGTTCACCGGAAGGGAGAGGAAGATAAGGGAAACGAATCCCAATCAGGAAACGCACCCACCTACGCAAAGAAGGACTGGCTGGGCAAGTCGAGTTGGCTAGCGGAGATGCGGTTCATCTGGCGTATTCGTCAGACTGTCTCAACACAGTGTTCATGAGCTTTACTCTGGAGCTCTTTGACGCCGACGAAATATCGCTTGTCCTGGCGGAATGCAAGCGCGTGCTGCATCATGGTGGGAGGATCGTGATAGTGGGCATGTCCAAAGAGGGCGAAGGGGGCTTACACGCCTTCGAGTGGACACACCAACATTTCCCCAACCTATTGGACTGCCGCCCGATCTTCGTGCAGTCACTCGAAGCAGCAGGCATTTGCATACAAAGTGCGGACCGAAAAACGATGTGGGTTCCGGTGGAGATCGTTCTCGGGGTGAAAGAAGAACGTGAGGTTGAGAACGGCGCTTGCCACTACCAGATTGAGGCTGCTGGCTCGGTACCGCTGATTCTCAAAACTGCGGTCGCGCAGCTCGCCTAACCGATTGAAAAACACCGCTCGCTTCCTGAATATTAGTCTGCTATGTCGCGATCAGTAATTCAGAAATTGTCAGCCGGGGACAGTGGAGGGGAACAAATGGGCGACCTGCAAGGCAGGCGTCTGGCTTGCACAGGCTCTATGGCTTTGGCTTATTCTCCAGTTCCTTAATCAGGGCCTTCATCTCGGCGATTTCTTTGCGCTGCGTCTCAATAATTCCGTCGGCAAGTTTACGAACCCGCGGATCAGAAATATGGGCGTGCTCACTGGTTAGAAGCGCAATGGAATGATGCGGAATCATCGCCTTCATATAGGCCACATCGTCCACCGTCGCTTGACTGCGAACGAGCCAGAGCGCGACAGCAAAGACGAGACCGCTGCCGACAAAAATACCGCTATTCATTTGACGGTTTGTGTGCGTTTTGAGCATGAACGCCAGCATGATGCCGGCCATCGCCGCCCCCATCACGAGCGCCATATAGGCCCGCGTTTCACTGAAAAACACATGGTCTAACTGATACGTATTGAGGTACATCAGCGCGAACATCACCACGGTGGACGTCGCGATCATGGCGGCAAATTTTCCGTACATGGTCTTCTCTGTTTTTTGCTTCGAGTCTTCGTGGTTCATGGTTATTTCCTCTCCGTTCCAACGTATTTTGTCATCATCTAACAGGCTAGTAGGCTTTCAAGGTAGTTTGTATGTACCGAATCTATGGTTGAAGACAGCGTACGTAGTTCAGATTCTATGCAAGCATTCTACCTTGACGGACTACTAGCACACCGGGTTCGTCCGCAGGAGGCTCTCCGATAAACGTCTCCATCCCGCTGCCACAAAAAATGGCGCAATGGTTGCCCCCTCAACATGGGTGTAGGAAAGCGCTAGATACGGGCGTTTTTCAGGCGAAGGCTATTGGTGACAACCGAGACGCTGGAGAGCGCCATCGCCGCACTGGCAATCACCGGTGAGAGCGAGATATGCCCGAGTGGAGAGAGAATTCCCGCCGCAATCGGAATGCCGATCACATTATAGACGAAGGCGAAAAAGAGATTTTGCTTGATCGTCTTCATTGTGGCGCGCGAGAGCAAGATAGCGGAGACCGCGCCGCGCAGATCGCCCCCGATAAGCGTGATGTCGGACGCCTCCATCGCCACATCCGTGCCCGTGCCAATGGCAATCCCCACATCGGCCTGGGCGAGGGCAGGGGCGTCATTGATGCCGTCGCCTACCATGGCGACCACTTGCCCTGAAGCCTGAAGTTTTTTCACCTCCTCAGCCTTATGTTCCGGCAGTACCTCGGCCATGACGCGCTCGATGCCCGCTTCCTTTGCAATGGCAGAAGCAGTCGCCTGGTTGTCCCCGGTCAGCATGACCACATCCAGGCCCATCTTCCGCAAGGACGTAACCGCGTCACGCGAGCCTGCTTTGATCGTATCGGCGACGGCTACAATTCCCGCTGCCTTTCCGTCTATAGCGACAAGCATCGCCGTTTTTCCCTGTTGCGAGAGCCGCTCTGCGTCCTCCCTAAGTGGGGCAACATCAACGCTTTGCTCTTCCATGAGCCTCGCATTACCAATAAGCATACGACGATTTTCAACGGTAGCTTCGAGTCCGCGTCCGGTGAGGGAGCGAAACGCGGTGGCTTCCGGCAACCTGAGTTCGCGCGATTGTGCGGCGCAAACTATCGCTTCTCCAAGCGGATGTTCGGACGCGCGCTCAGCTGCCGCGACTAAACGAAGTAAGGTGTTTTCATCCATTTCACCAGGAGAGACGATGTCGGTGAGTTCCGGCTTGCCGTTGGTAAGGGTGCCGGTCTTATCCAGCACGATGGTATTGAGTTTGTGAGCGGTCTCCAGGCTTTCGCCGCCTTTAATCAGAATGCCGCTCGCCGCCCCTTTGCCCGTGCCCACCATGATGGCGGTTGGCGTGGCAAGTCCCAGCGCGCAGGGGCAGGCAATGATGAGCACCGACACGAACGCTACGAGCGCCTGCTGCAGCCGCATATCGACCTGAGCCAGATCAAACCAGGCGACAAAGGCCGTGATGGCAATGATCAACACAATCGGCACAAAGATGCCGCTAATGACATCGGCCAGCCGTTGGATGGGCGCTTTGCTGCCTTGCGCATTCTGGACAAGCTGAATTATCTGCTGCAACGCCGTGTCGCGGCCCACCTTGGTCGCTTCAAACTGGAACGCGCCGGTTCGGTTGACGGTTGCACCGAAAACGAAATCGCCGGGACGCTTCTCCACAGGTAGGCTTTCACCCGTGAGCATGGCTTCGTCCACAGCACTTTCCCCGCTTCGGACCACGCCGTCTACCGGGATTTTTTCGCCTGGGCGTACCAGGACAAGGTCACCGGGCACAACCGCTTCCACCAAAATATCTTCTTCATTGCCGTTTCGGATTACGCGCGCCGTTTTCGCCTGTAATCCCATGAGGCTCCGAATGGCGTCTCCGGTTTGTCCCTTGGCCCGCGCTTCTAAGAGACGCCCCAGGAGAAGCAGCGCGATGATGATCGCCGCGGCTTCAAAGTAAACCGGAGGCACTCCTCCATGCATCGCAGACGCGTTTACGAGACCCGGCGCAACTGTGGCAATGACACTAAAAAGATAGGCCGCGCCGGTCCCAAGGGCCACGAGCGTATTCATGTCAGCAGCCCGGTGTCGCAATGCGTTCCAGGCGCCCCGGAAGAACTGCCCGCCCGAATAAAATAGCACGGGCGTTGTGAGAACGAGTTGCAGCCATGCGTTTCCGGCAAAAGTGAGATGCGCCATCCCGAGAACTGCGACGGGAACCCCAAACAGAAGCGCCACAAACAACTTCTGCCGAATGTCTTTGACTTCATCTTCGCGCGCTTTTTGCTCCCAGTCCGGCTCGGTTCCCCCTGTGTTATCCGAAGGTGGAGTAGGGACGTCATAGCCCGAGTCGCGCACCACCTCGCAGAGGGCGTCTTTGCTCGTCTGCGTGGGATCAAACGTGACAGTGGCTCTATGATTGGCAAAGTTGACGTTGGCCTCCTCCACGCCGTCTGTGCGCTTTAGGTTCTTCTCAATTCGCGCGGCACACGCGGCACAGGACATGCCGGAAATAGGAAGCGCTACTTGCTCGGAGCGCTGGGAAGATTGGTTTTGAAGTGTCGTACTCATGATGTTTTCCCTTCTGGCTCCTCCACAATGAGCTTGCCGCGCAGCATGTTCATGCCGCAGGTGAAGGTGAACTCGCCTGATTTATCCGGCGTAAACTCTACCGGTGTGGTCTTAAACGCCGGGAGAGGTTTTGCAATTCCAAAGTCCCCCAGCACCACCGTATCCGAACAAGAAGAGGTCTCTTCGCGATCAAAGTTAAGCCGCACCGGGCGTCCCCGCTCCACGACAATCCTGTCGGGCGTATAGCCGCCTTTGACGACCACGTTGATTTCCTGCACGCCTCCAGCTCCGGCAACCGCGCGCGTCGTTCCTCTCTCGCCCAGGAAGAAAAACCAGACGACCCAGGCTGCGGCAAGCGCGCCGCTGAGGGTGACAACAAGTTGTGATGTGTCCATTGTCGTTTTCTCTTTCGCGCATTTAGGCAAGAATAGGAAATCCGGCTTTATCGAGCGTTGTGCGGAGGGCTTGCTCAGAAATAGTGGACTCGTGCGTGACCTTGACTACTTTTGTGTCAATATCTACCGCGACCTCAGAAACGCCGGGGAGCGCGCCGAGCGCCTTTTTAATAGCGTTCGCGCAGCCGCCACACGTAATGTCTGGAGCCGTAAAATTCGTTGTTTCCATCAGGGGAGTTCCTTTCTCAATTTTCAGCGTTCTATTTCAAGAACCGCGACAGGACGGTTCGGACTTCTTCAACAAGTTGCTCCTGGGTCATGGGTTTCGCGCAGTGATGCTCGGTCTCCGTTCCATGTCCCATCACGCAGCCTTCGATATGGTCCGTCAGCAACTCGATGCCGAGTGAGTCTAGGGCGGAACGAACCGCGGCAATCTGATTGAGGATGTCCACGCAGTAACGATCCTCATCCAGCATCTTGTGAATGCCCGTCACCTGCCCGGAGATCCGGTTGAGCCGAGTCTTTAGTTGTTTGCGCGTCTCCTCTTTCATGGCGGCCTTGTCCCTCCCACCGTGATACGCAATATACCCGGCAGGGGTTCAGAATGCAGTAGTTCTAGTATACCCCCGGTGGTTATATTTGTCAAGTCATCGAAGATGAGGTGGGCGGGCACTCTCCCGACTGGAAGCAGCCATCGAAGGGTCCAGTGCTCCCTATCGGGAAGCCGTTGTGCTACTGGATGGCATTCCCGGCATTGGTGTGACGGGAGCGCGAACGATCCTCAGCGAGATGGGCACCGACATGAGCCGTTTTCCCACGGCCTCGCATTTGTGCGCCTGGGCG
>JBBRKX010000075.1:0-10245 GCA_038231675.1 Chthonomonadales bacterium
CAGCCGTTGAGCGACAGCTTGTCGTCCAGACCAGGCAGCGACGCCGGACTGAGCAAACTGTAGGCGGCAAGATCGGGAACCAGGACGATATTCTTGCCGATGGCTTTGGGCGTGAGCTTACGCGGGTTCAGGTAATTATGAATAGCGGCAATCCCTATAACAACCAAAAGCAATTGATTGCGGGATAGGAGCGAAAACAAAACAAGCAAAGAGACTACGAGCATCGAACATACCCACAAGAGATGCTTTCTCTTATTCACGATGAAATGTGTGTATGCGAGTAAGCAAACAGCTATGGTCGAGGTCGTCAAATAATGGATGTAGCTTTGGGCGAAAGTCGCATAGCTGTGTATAAGCTCCTCCTCGTCGGCCAGCAAGGGAACGCCACCAGCTAAATACGCCTCATACGCATACCCGGCAAGCGAAAACCCGAGCAGCACAGTCGTTGCGAATCGTAGGCGGCTGAAATTCATTTGCTCGCTAACAATAGAGTTAGCCAATGAGAAGCGAGACCGGGGATAGATAAAGCCAACACAAACAGTTCCAAGAATGAACGATGCCGCGCTGGCCACGGTAACGACCCACGTCAAGGTATCGAATGGCAGTTGTTGAGTGCTCAGGCGGAATTGACTAACTCCCAACGGAATAAACCAGATCGCAAAAAATACGCCGAATGGAGAAAAGAGATCTTTGAAGTAGTGATAGGCAATCAGGAATCCAGCGATGCCCAAAACTACGAGGAACATTGCAAGTCCTTGATCTTGCACGGCGGCGGCGCCACACGCACCAGCTACAAGGACAAACATCAATGCGTAGAAAAGGCGGGCCGGAACACGAGAAGAACTACTTGTCATTTCGTCTTTCCAGAAACGTGTTACGCCGAGGCGCGGCCACGGCTGAATACATGCTGATAAAGCCGCGCTCCCAACGAAAGCGCAAGCAGGGCTCCTGCACCCCGTCGCGTTAAAAGAGCCGGCGGATAGCGTCGGATTGCCCGGAAATACAATTTTGCGGGCCGTAGCCGCTCGCCAGCCAACACAAAATGAGGAACCGCCCACAAATGGCTGCCAGCCCAGGCACGGTTTTCAGAATGGCGCAGTGCGGACTTGACTACTGCATCGCTAAGAACGGATTCGGATATCCAACAGATACTTTCGCCGAACTTTCCGATATTCTTCAAAGTCGTGGAACCGCTATGCACTCGATATCTCCCCAGCGCCCTGGGGACGTAAACAGCCGCATAGCGCGCGCCCAGACGCAGCCATAAATCCCAGTCTGCGGTTATGATGCCTTCGCGATACATTCCAACGCTGGCCACGGCCGTACGCCTTACGGCCACGCTCTGAGCTGGAATGTAGTTGCTCCAGAACAGATCGTCCAAATCGAAAGTCCTGCTGCGGTGATAAAAAAACGGCTTTCCCGATGCGTCGATATACTCCGCGTCACCGTAGGCGAATGCAGCTTCCGGATTGCGGGAAAGCGCCTCGACAAGCGTCTGGATGGAACCTGGGAGCATAGGATCGTCGGTGAAGATCATAATTTCACCGCTGGTCGCCAGAAAGCCTTTATTAAAAGCATCGGGGACGCCGTTATCCGGCTCGCTGGCACACTGGATCGGATAGCGCCGAACGATTTCCAAAGTATCGTCCACCGACCCGCCATCCTGGATGTGAATTTCCAGATTCGGATATTTTTGGTTCAGAGCGCTTTCGATGACCTCGGCAATGTAGCGGCCCTCGTTCAGGGTAGATATCACGACCGAAACTTTTGGGTGGTCTCCCAAAGCCTCTTTTAGCTTAGTTTCCGAAACGGGCAAAACGTCCGAAGTCATAGAGTGCTTACCGTCATTGACATCTTAGCTGGTGGTTGCCGGATCGGGCCGCCCCTGCAGCAGGCCTGATGACCCGGGCATGATTAGCGCCCCATAGGCCATAATTCCGACCGGCACTCTCACCCAGAAGGACAGGCCCATCCGCATCGAAAGCAACAGCCAGGCGGTCAACGCGAAGCCGGACAACAGAGGGCGCACCCATTGCCCTAGAAACAGGCAGCCGATTACGTGATAGAACGTTGGCAGAGTAGCCAGCCAGGTCGCAAAATCGATGACCGCGACCGTCACGGTCGCCCCCCAGACGCCAAACAGCGGAACGGCGACAAAGCCTCCCCCCACCGAGACCAACAAGCCCGCAAGGATGCTCCAAAAGTAGGCCTTATCACGAGTCAGCGCCAGCAAACCGGTGATATAAACCACCGCCGCAAAGTTGAACAGAACGGCGAAACTCATCACCCGAAGCAAATTAGCGGAAGCGGCGAATTGCGCCCCAAAGATCAAGCGTACCAACTCAGGCGCCTCTACCAGGAGAATGGCTACAGGCAAGCAGACCAGGCTCATCACCAAAGACACGAACCAGCCCATCTCGATACGTCCTTGTACTGGGTCAGCCTTAAAGGTTCGCGCCAGACGAGGTAAGAATACCGTCGAGATCAGTCCTGGCACCGTGGTCAGCATCTCCATCACTCGGAAAGACGCGCCGAAAATTCCCAGGGCTGCCGCATCGCGATAAAACTGCAGGAACAAGTGATTGGCATAGTGCAGGACGGTGATCATCGCGGCGGAAAACCCCAGCGGGAAAGCGGGCCGCAACATTTGTACCGCCCCATTTAAAGAAAAACGGGCACGCGACAGGTCCACTTTTCGGCGGAGCAGAGCGAATAAGAACAAGACCGCGAGCAGTTGACTGCCTGCGGTGACCAGCAGCATCTTGTAGGCGTCATTCGGCGATTTAACGAATAGCAATGTTCCTAAAAGCGCCGCGAGGCTAGCCGTGATTTGCGCCGCCCCGGCCCATCTGAATTTTTCGAGTCCCTGCGCCACCCATTCGACGCTGGCGGCGATCGGAAACACGCCGAGACCGGCAACGAGCGCTATTTTGCGCTCATTTGGATTCAAATACAGGCTGGCGATGCAGAACAGAATCAAGTAAGCGGCAAAAGCGAGCGTCAGTTGCGTCACATTGATCGTCAGAAGGTACTCGCCCGCCCGCTCGCGATCCTGCGCCACAGCCCGCGCCCCCCAGATCAACAGGCCTGGACCAACGAGAATGGCGGCGTAAGCCGTTACCGCCGTGCCGAAATTTACGAAACCATAGGCTTCGCGGCCCAGCATCCGGGCGGTGTAGGCCATAGTCAGCAACGTCAATCCCCGCGCAACGACGGCGGACAACCCAAAGGAGAAGAGATTGCCGATCAGACCCGGTTGGACGGCTCTTAGAAACGGCTGGAGGATTTTCAGGAAGAAGCGCTCATCGGTCGCGATATGGATTTTTGCGACTCCTGGGATACGATTCGGGGCACCGGCAATGGGACGATAAAATCGCCCCGGAATCCCTTCTGGACCAGCTTGGGTATGAGTTCGTCCGCGATGTGCCACGACAGCAGGAGCGCGTACTCGGGCTGTTCTTCGAACAACCGGGCCTCGCTCACGATCGGGATCACTGTGCCGGGCACGTTCTTGCCGATTTTATGCGAACCCTCAATTTCGAGCACGCAATCCAGAATGCCGTCGTCCAGCCCGACATAGTTGATCAAGGTGCTCGCGCGGGATGGAGCGCCAATGGCAAAAATTCTTTGATTTCGTGTCTTCAGGTCGAGCAGCAGGGAATGCAACTGAAGCTTCGATATGACAACCTTCTTTTTGAACTCTCGCAGATTCTCGACATTCAGATGAAAGGCTTCTTCTTCGGCGAGGATGGTTTTGAGGCCGTCCTGTACCGGATACTTCCCCGGCCTCGAAGCGTAGACCCGGATAGATCCGCCGTGCGTGGGGATGCGTTTCGCGTGAAACACGGAAAGCCCATGCATCTTGAGCAGGTAAGTCAGGCTGCGAAGAGAGTAGTATCTAAGGTGTTCGTGATAAATCGTGTCGTACTGCAGCGTTTCGACCAAAGAGAGCAGATAGTGCGATTCCGAGATAAATACCCCGTCTTCGGCTAACAGCGAAACAATACTGTCGACGACGCCGTGAATGTCCTCGATATGAGCGAATACATTAGCGGCCGTGATGAGCTTCGCCTGACCCTTTTCCGCTTTCACGCGGGCCGCGGATTCGGCGTTGAAGAAGGCGGTGATGGTTGGGATGCCGCGCTGGTCCGCAGACTTGCCCACATCGGCCGGTTCGACTCCCTGGACCCGGTGCGACCCTGCGAAATTGCTCAGCAGCGTGCCGTCGTTCGAGCCAATATCCACGACCAGATCGTCGGGCTTCAGGTCAATCAACGTGCGGCATTCGCGATACAATTCCGCAAAATTGTGGCGCAGAATTGTCGTCGTCGCGCTGGTGTACGGGTATTCGGGAGGAAACAGAATGCGCGGGTCCACAATTAGCCCAAGCTGAGCTAATTCGCATTTAGGGCAACGGAGTAAGGCAGCGGGGTAACTCGGCTGCTCGCTCGGCGCCTGTCCGGTAAGTAACAGCTTATTCACCGGCGGAAGGTAGCCCAGAAACAGAACTGGTTCGAGGTGGGGAGAATCGCAAACCTGGCAGGTTTCTACCACCGTACTGGAGCCGGTGCCGATCGTGAGTGGGGTGCGCGTCATAGTTATTTTGATTAGTTTGCAGCAGGTTTCAGGTGAGCGTTTTCATCATACCATCGGGCAACTATGGGCAATCCTTCGCGGAACGGCACCTTAGATTGATACCCCAGTCGCGAGATTTTTGTAATATCCGGGCAGCGCCGCGGGGGACCTCCGAGTCTCGCCTCACCGGGCACGATGGTTATCTTCCGGCCGAAGTAACGCCCGACCTCGGCTGCCACGGCGTGGATGGCAAGTTCTTCATTCGTACCCAGGTGATAAATTCCCAGGTGCTCCCCGTTTTCCATCATTAACCGCAGGCCGTCGATGAAATCGTCTATGTAGACGAAAGCGCGCGTCTCCGCTCCCGTTCCCTGAATCGGAAACGGAATGGGATCGAGCGGCTGGCGGGCCAGTTCCCGCATGCGCAGGACGAGCTCGGGGACGACGTGCTCCCAACCCATATCCGGCCCGTACACGTTATGGGGGCGAAAGATCAACACATGGTCGAAATACTGCCGGCCATAATTGATGGCCATGATCTCGCTGATAATTTTCCCGCCGGCATATGAGTAGCGAGGATTCAACGGGTCAGGAATCGATAACCCCACCGACTCGTCCGTGGGAACCACGGGGGGCGACTGATAAACCTCGGACGTGGATGCAAGCACCAGCTCCCTGGTGCCGTGTTTGATGCAGCCGTTCAGCACGTTTAACATGCCGGTTACCCCGACGTCCAGAACCAGATTCGGTTTGGTGTAGAAGAACTCGGTGCCGTTCACGTAGGCGAGATGACAGACGCTGTCCACGCCGCGGCAGGCCTCGTGTACTGCGGCGGCATCGCGAATGTCTCCCTGCACGAATTCGAAATCGCCCGCGACATCGTGAAGGCGGTCGGTCCGTCCGCGTGAATTGTTATCGAAAACCCGGACACGATAGCCGTCCTGGAGCAACCGGCGAACCAGCGCACTACCCAGAAAGCCCGTTCCGCCGGTTACAAGATAGGATTTGCTCATTAGGAAGCGGCAAACTCCCGTATATACCCGCACACTGTTGCTATATCGGTCTCCGTCGTAGTAAACGCCGACGGTAACCAAAGCGCGTGGGGAATTACCCGGGAACTGTTCGGGAATTTATCGGCGTCCATCCGGTATGGAGTCTGGGTATGAAGGGGAAACCAGAATCTGCGGCAATGTGCATTCCGGTCGGAAAGGTAACGATCCAGTTTGTCTCGCCGCTCGACCAGGGCATCCACCCATTGGGGCGATTCTCCCTCGGCAGTCCGAAAGCCGGGCAGCGATATGCCTTCGACGCCTTCCAGCCCGTGCTTATATTCCGCATAGATCTGCCGCAGGCGCTCAAGACGGGAATCGAGGGATGACAATTGCCCCAGGCCCACGGCCGCCTGCAGATTGGTCAGCTTGAAATTGTAACCGACACTGTTGTGATTATCGTCTCCGCCCGTGCCGCGTACGGGCCGCCCCTGATCTTTCAATTCCCTTAACCGCCCGTGTAACCGGTCGTCGTCGGTCAGGATGATTCCGCCCTGGCCGGTGGTAATGGTTTTGTTAGGAGAGAACGACAGGCATCCCGCTATCCCGAACGTACCCAGATATTTCCCGTTCGAGCGGGACATGAAACCTTCGGCCGCATCCTCTACTACGTGAATGCCGCGATCGTTCGCTATTTTCAGAACCGCCGCCATGTCGCAGGCCCGCCCGCTCACGTGTACCGGGATCACCGCCTTCGTACGGCTGCCGATGGCGCGCTCCATAGCACCAGGATCGATGTTGAGCGTTCGAGGGTCGATATCGACGAGAACCGGTTTTGCGCCGCTCATCGCGACTGCATTCGCCGTGGCTATGAAAGTCACGTCGGGGACGATCACTTCATCTCCGGGACCTATATCCACGGCTTTCAGCGACAAGTAAAGCGCCGCCGTTCCGCTTGTAACGGCTACGGCGTGCCGCGCTCCCGTTAATTCGGCGATCCTGCGCTCGAACAGAGTATTGACGTCGCCATCGTTAAGATAATTGCTGTCCAGGACATCTTTGACCCTCGCATACTCCTCACCGCAGATTTGAGGGGTCCACCAGGGAATCATTTTATTCATGGCTTAAAGGTTTCTCTAACTGTAATTTGATTTTCGCCGCCTGAGCCATTACATTTTCCCGGTTTCGGCGACCAATCAGCCGGACGGGAATCCCGGCATATACCGACCACGCCTCGAATGGAAACCGCGCCGGAACGAAACTTAACGCACCGATGACAGTGCCCTCCGGGATGTGATTTCCCGGCATGATGATGGAATTCGAACCGACCGCAGTGCAATTCCCTATGATCACGTCGCCTGAAATCAGGTTTGTCTTGACGTCGAATACGGATTCGGGAACGATTGTCACAATATCGTTCACGAAATCGTCGCTGGTGCACCAGACCTTGACTCCGGAAGACAAACTACTGTAGTCGCCTAACTCGAACTGACGCTCGATTCCGCCGGCAACGCTGCAACCGGACGCAACATGCGAACACACTCCGATTCGAACCTTAGTTGAAAAGTAACAGAAGTCATCGACTACTGAGTACTCACCGACCTCAAAGCAATGCGGGTGCCTCACCCTTATATTTGGAGAAACGATAGGTTTCAAAGCTTAGTGCCTGTTATGGATAACTGCCACCGTTTGGGGACCGCTTGCCAACGCACGCGGCTCAGTCACGGATTTTGGCCCCGACCCGTGAAGGAGCGGTTGAGAATTGAGTCGCGCGGGCAAACGGAAGAGGACCGATAAATAGTCCCTCCTCCGGGCCGGATGCGCAGGAATGGCGCCGGTGATTGTTACGTTACTGGCTCGCCGGATTGTTTTGGCGGGACCATGGGCAGGATGCCCCACATATCGACCGTGTCTATTGTGGCGGGAATGTGGATGCTGCGGTAGGCCGAATGAGGCACCCCGACAATTACCACATCGCTGGAGGAAACGAGGACCTCTTTTGAGACAAAAGTAGTATCCTTAACGAACTCGTCCGAGTACAACACGTGCGCTCCGTGGAAGCGCAGGATCTTACCCAGTTTGTAGGAGAGAGAATCGCGAATGTCGTCTATATCGGCCTTAAAGGCCATGCCGAGAATCCCAACGGTTGTGCGACTGAGATCGTGTTTTTTTCGGAGCGATTCGACCAGAAAACCCGGAAGGCCTTCGTTGATCATCATGGCGGAATGCCCAAGCATGAAGTTATTGTTGTTGAAAGCCGCTAATTGCATCGTGTCTTTCAGCAGGCACGGGCCCGCCGCGAAACCGGCGCTGGGCAAACTGGCCGCCCGGCCATAACCTTCGACCATCGCGGCGCGCACCCGATTGTAATCCACTCCCAGGCTTTCCGAAAACATGTAAAACTGATTCGCGGTCGCGAACTGAATGTACCGCCAGGCATTCGAAAAAAGCTTTGCAAGCTCGGCTTCCTCGATGTGGAGAGGGATAATTCGCGGCGTCAATGTGCGGAATAGCTCGGAGGCGTCCTCAATCGCCTTCTCGCTCAGGCCGGAAACGATCTGCGGCAATTCCTTGAGTTCCGCGATGGCATACCCCTGCGCAATTCTTTCGGGGCAGTATGCAATATTCCACGGCCCGGATTCGGCGGGTAACGCGGTCTCCACCTGACGGCAGGTGCGCGGGAACACCGTGCTGCGGATAATAATCGTCTGTTTGTTATTGAGGTAAGGCGCAAGGCTCTTGAACAGATCCAAAAATGCGCGCAGTTTCGGATTCAGGTACTCGTCTACGGGCGTGCCGATCGCGATTACGATGAACCGGGCATTGCCTATATCGGCGATGTTGGAAGACAGAAACAGAGTTTTGTCAATTACGGCTTTCAGGATAGGTTCCGCTCCATACTCGACAAAGGGCATCCTGCCCAGACGGATCTCATCCATCACCGGGGCGTTTACGTCATAAATGAGTACACGCTTTTCCTTCTCGGCAAACGCGAGGGATAACGGCAACCCAACATGGCCGGCACCTCCTACGACGCAAATATCGAATTTCGTGGAAACCCGATCTTTAACTTCCTGTACAGCCGCTACAGATGACCGATTGAGCATATTTAAGCGATCCGGGCTCCGGGCAATCCCTTCAGCAGCATCAAAGCGCAAACCGCGAGATTCAATGCGTGGGTCAATTTTTGTTGCCGGATAAGGCTCCAGAGCTGGTCGTAACTATATTGTAAAAGCTCGATTCCCTCGCCGCTTTTCACCGCGGCGCGCTGCGTTACATTTACTGCGTGAAAGCACCACATTTTATTTTCGAGTCTGCCGATATCGGGAATCAACTCGCCCAGAAACTCCACGCTCTCCGGCACAAATCCGGTCTCTTCGAGGAGTTCCCGGCGCGCCGCTTCTTCGGGCGATTCGCCGGTCTCGACGTGGCCGCTGGGTAGTTCCAGAGCGTAATCCGAAATAACCGGCCGGTATTGCCTAACGATCAAAACCTGGGCGTCAAGAGTTGTGGCGAAGATGGAAACGTAATCCAGGGGCTTCACCGTATAGTATGGCGAAGTCCAGCCATCCAGCCGTTTCTCCAACACGTCAAACCAAGGCGTAGAAAATGCCGTCCGGCTTTCAAGGATTTCATGCATTTTGGATTGAGGGAGAGAATGTGAGGGCAGGAAGCACGGTCACAAGAGCTCAATCTAAAAAAGACAAAGCTCTCGCAGCTTCAGTCCCACTTGTGAACACTAAACTCCAGCATTCACAGCGTTTATGAAAACTCATTGTATGTAAAATTGAAGGGTGCGGTCAAGCGACGCAATAGCGGCCGATGCGCGCGAGCCCAGGATTCTGTGATTAAAAAGGCGTATTTCGCGCACGACTTTTGTCACTTTCCACCCGCACAATACCGAACGAATCAGTACTACTACAGAGACGGGCAGGTCGGGGATTCTATGATTGGATAAATTGTCACGCCATGCCAAGGCGAATGGTTGGGATAACCACGAACCGCCAGCTATCCCAACCTGCTCTTCGCGATATAAGCGAGGCTTCGAAAGTTGAACTTCTTACTGCGCGGACTGGGAGCCGCCGAGACCACCCAAACGGCAGGTGCGACAGATTCCGAATCCGCTTCCATTTGTCTGAATGAAACCGCAGAGCGTGGTGATGCGCACCAGTTCCGCTGCGCTCAGGGTGGACGGGGTAAACGCGGTTTCCGTAACCCCAAACGTGGTTGCCGGGGTTCCTGGCGTTACGGGAAGAGCGTGAATGGTCGTGCCCCATGCAGCCAGGCCCGGAACCAGAACATTGGTGCCCGTTCCTATAGTGGCAGCGGCGCCATTGCAGGTACTCGTCCCTGCGGACGCGACCAACTTAATAACGATCGCGGTGGGCACGCCGGGCGTAAGAGTATTGTTGATCAGGTCGTTTCGAGCTGAGAGCGAAGCCAGCCCGTCCGGCGTCACCGGACAGGTACAACAGGAAACCAACTGCTCGTCCGGAGAAAAAGCGTACACGTTCACGCAGAGAGTACCGTCCTGCGTGGGGAACGCTACGGTAGATCTCGCTCCGGTGTTAGTAATATTAACGACCGAGTCACCGATAGCCAGATTGGATGCATAACGCACCTGAAACGGCGTATCGGCGGCCTGTCCGAAAGCGGCCACCGAGGACAACAGGGTGGTCGC
>JBBRKX010000076.1:0-10241 GCA_038231675.1 Chthonomonadales bacterium
CGCGTGAGGTTCTCGGCAAAGAGTGTGGAAAAACGCCGAAAGTAATGTGGCGTCTGGCCAGCCACATGCGGGGTGATCAGCACGTTTTCCATCTTCCACAGCGGGCTGTCAGGCGGCAACGGCTCTTTTTCGAAGACGTCCAGGCCAGCCCCGGAGAGCGTTCCGGATCGTAGTGATTCCACCAGAGCCTGCTCATCGATGGCCTATCCACGGCCTACATTGTATAAAAATGCGCCATGCTTCATATGCGCCAGCATTTCTCGGTCGAAAAGATGTTGCGTTTCCGGCGTGGCGGGCAGAGCGACACAGACATGATCCGATTCCGAAAGCAATCGCGGTAAGCCTTCCAGGCCGTAGACGGCGTCCAGCAAAACGCGAGTATCATAGTGCGCGTTCGGATCTCGTTTTACGCCAAGAACCCGCATCTCCATCGCGCGGGCCCGGATCGCGAGCGCCTCTCCAATCCGGCCAAGTCCCACGATCCCAAGCGTCTGGCCGGCGAGTTCATCCGCCAGGCCGGTGCGCCGGTCGGAACCGTGGCCCCACTTTCCGTCCCACTGCGCGCGAAGGTGAATGTGCATGCCCCGGGTGAACATCAGCATCCAGGCAAGCACATGCTCCGCGATATTCGGTCCATGTACTCCACTGGCGTTTGTGACCCTAATCGGGCGTGCACGTAATTCAGGGGGGATCTTCCCGTCCAGTCCCGCGCTCCAGTAGGCGATCCATTTTAATTTCGGTGCGGCGGCGAGCAACTCTTCCGGAAGTCCCCCACACACAATGACCTCGGCCTGCGCGGCCGCCTGTGCCGCCCCGGCAGGTTCGGAAAAGGTGAAATGGTAGCGCTCGGCAAGAAATGCGTCGGATGCCACCTGGGCTCGCAAAGTACGTGCATCTTCACTCTCCAGTGACATCAGGGCTAAAACCTCGATTCGACTCATTAATTCCTTGCCCCTCTAGAATAAGCCCGGTGTTACCCCGGTCGATTCATCCGCGCCGTTCCCGTCCTCCAAAAACGGACGAACGCTCTGCCGGCATTCCCACTGTGTCAGTGTTCCGACGAAGCGCTTTGCCGCAGAAACCTCTGCGGGACCGACAATGACGCCGGCAGCGCCGATACCAATCAAGAGTCGCATGGCGGTCTCAAGTTCGTTTTTGAGCTCGTTGATACCAAATGGGTTGAAACACCGGTTATCCGCAGAAACTGTCGCGGGAACAAGGTTGCTTGCCGCCGCAGAAACGAGGGCCGAGAGTACGGGCAATCGGAATTCGTCCAGCACTCCGGATTCTTCCATGCTGATAATTAGCCGGGTCGCGCCGGATGCGACGAGCGCATCGACCCAGGCCCCCTCGGCGCCTCGCTCACAGTATGCGTCGGTGGAAACGATATTCGCGGCGAGGTGTGGAGCGCTGCATAGCACATCGTTCTCGATACATTCGGCCTCGGCGGCAGCGAACTCTTCCGACTGCTCGCGTAACCCCAGTCCCTCGAGGTCGCCCCGGGGGGGGACGGCAAGGGTGATTTCGGCGCGCATGGTGGCTTCCAGGATCGTCACAAGAGGCAGCGTATAGTGGTCGGAGAGGATCAGCGGCTTGCCGGCAGCCTGTTCGAGGAACGCAAAAAGATTCCTGCGCAGGGTCGGCTCATCGGCGGCTACCGGAAGCAGCGGCGCATCGAAGGGGACATAGAATCCGTCCGCCCCTTCCTTCAGAGCTTCCTCCACCTGATCCGCCGTGCGCACATTCGCCACGATCTGGATGGGACGACCATCGCGCGTTTTTACGGGAAGATGGACGTTCTCCAGATAAAGCCGCTTTTTGGGGTTGACATGGTCGTGCTCGGCCTGGTACCGCGCGATCGCGAGGCCGTCCGGATCCGCCAGCACCACGCCGTGTTCGGCATCGACCAGAACCAGCATGTCCGGCTGAAGCGCATCGAACAATCCCGCCACGTTCACGACGGCGGGAACGGGAGAGACCGGTGCATAAGGTTCTGCGGTCGTTGCGGCGATCGCCACTACCCTACCCCATTGCAGCTCTTTGACCCAGGCGAGCGCCATCCGATAATCTTGCGCGATGAGAACGATGTCCGGACGCTCGGCATCCGGATAACGCGCCAGGCCGGCAACAATGCGAACAGGCACTTCGGGCGCCATCGTCACGCCATGGTTAACACGTACGATCGCCGCTGTTCCAAGCGCCATGCCGGAGCCCAATCCCATTCCGCGTAGCCTCGCCATTTCGCTTCCCTTGATCGATAATTCCAAACACCGCCGCACAATGATCATGCCATTCCGGCCTCTGAACACCAGCCTCCCACGCGAGGGTGCAGGCGGATTAGGAGCGCTATTCTTCCATGCCCATCTCGCCCATGCCTCCGATCTTCAGATCGATGTCGGCCCGCACCTCGATCTTTGCGATCCGACCGTCCCGAATCCAGACGATCCGATCCGAAACATCGACCATTTTCAAGTCGTGTGTCGCGGAAATGACCGTAACGCCCTGTTCTCGATTCAGTCTGCGCAGAAGCTCGATGATTTCGGTGCCCGTCTTCAGGTCCAGGTTCCCCGTCGGCTCATCCGCAAGTAAAATGGAAGGATTGTTCGCAAGCGACCGCGCAATGGCGACGCGCTGCTGCTGTCCTCCCGATAGTTCGGTCGGGCGGTGATGCAGCCGATGCCCGAGGCCCACGATATTCAAAAGTTCGATGCCCCGTTCAATCCCCGCATCGGTCGGCGTACCCGCAAACACTGTGGGCAGAGTTACATTTTCCAGGGCGGTCATGACCGGAATCAGGTTAAAAGTCTGAAAGATATAACCGATCGTATGGCAGCGCAGATAGGCAAGCTCTCCCGCATCCAGTTGCGCCATATCCACATCGTTGATAAAAACCGAGCCTTCCGAAGGTTTATCCAGACCGCCAATTGCGTTGAAAAGAGTGGATTTTCCGGACCCGGAGGGTCCCATAATCGATATGTACTCTCCCCGTTTGATGTCGAGATCCACTCCGTTCAAGGCGCGAAGCGTCTGATCGCCCATGGTAAATTCTTTTACCAGCCCTTTGGTTCGGACGACATATTCATTGGATGCCATGGATTAACAGACCTTTCTTTATGAGCCGCCGTGAGCGCTCCGGACGGAGGCTCTCCCCGAAACGCTCAACCCATCGACAGCTATCTTAAGCATACACCTGCCCGCGCGACGAAGATCAGGCGCCGCTCCGTGCGAGATGCACTAGAACTCGGACCGTAGCGCGGCCGCAGGCGGCATCTTCGCCGCCTGGACGGCAGGGGGAATGCCCGCCAAAAGTGTGATGAATGCCCCGATCGACACGGAGACGACCATCTGCATCAGGGTCCCGGACCAGAAGCTGAGGGTGAATGCGGACAACCCACTGGAAAACAGATGCAGGATCACGATGATCAGCCAGCCGGAAAACCAGCCGGTAAAGGATGCGATGATCCCCATCAGGGCGGCTTCGATGAAGAAGAGTTTGACGACAAAACTGTCGAGCGCGCCGAGGCACTTCATGGTGCCGATTTCTTTGTACCGCTCCGTGACCGACATCAGCATCGAATTTGTGATTCCGACGAGGCAAACAAGCAGCGCCATGATCGCCAGCCACTGCTGCCGGTGCAGGGCCGCGATCACCTCCGGATCATTCTGATTGCCGGTGGGAGGAAATAGTCCGGAAGCGCGCACGGAGCTATAAAATGCGATACCCAGAAAGATACCGGCTGCGGTGATGACGGAACGCGCCAGACGGATCTTAATACTCTTAATGGTGATCTGCCATGCCTTGCTGAACGGCAGCTGAATCTGCCGCTGCACCTTTGGGGCCGGCTGAGTGGTCGATTGGATGGTCATGCTAGGCGTTCTCCGTCACGTTTTCTTGCCAACCTTCTTATAAAAGCCAATGAAGTTCCGTTCATGAAGCATCTGAAGAAACATCGTCACCGAGACCTCCGCCTCACGCCGATTCATTTTATATTGCCGGGTCGTCTGCTGAACGATCGCTTCGACCGTATGCTGCCCGTCGCACATCTCCCACACAAAGCCACCGACCTCGTCAAGTTCGACCCGACGCTCCGTCGGCGCGCCCATCCATTTCGCCATGACTCGTGTCAGCCGGCTGATTTTGTCGTTTTGCGGAACGGTAAGAATTGTCTCTCCGCTTTCGCGCTTCTCCCAGGTCAACACCGAATTCCGGCCCGGCCGCAAAAAGAGCGTTGCCTGCCGATCCACCTCGGGCGGCTTGATCTTCAGAAAGGGAAGGTAGCGCCCCGCCGCATACAGCAGTCGCGACTTTATCGGCGCCCTCCTTGCCTGTCCCCCGCCCTAGCGACCATCGCTCTCTCAGCCGCTATCATCCGGAACTCCCGGCGCCTGGATGACAGACACATCGGTCCAGCACATCCCGCCAAAGCTCTTGTGCACCCTTCTGGCGCAGCACCTGGAGAGCAAAAAGTCGGTTCGTCTCAGCACACTCCCAGATACCGCCCTCATAGCGCGTTGGGAACCGGCGCAGGGTTCCCCGCGCCTCTCGAAATGCCCGCACCTTCCCCACCACGGATAAGGGGCCTGCGTAGTGGAGGATCGCATGCTCTGCGGTGGACGTAACCTCCGTTTCAACTAGAGATTTGGGCGTCTGAAACGCATGGTTGGCAAACCATTCCGAAAGAGAAAACCGCTTTAGCGTGACGTTCGCCAATCCCCAGCGATCCAGGACAATACGCTCTCCGCCGCGACCGAAACTAAGCCTCAGGTACCCTGAGAGAAGCTTCTGCTCGTCCAGCCGAAAATCGGACGGAATATTCAGTTGAAGGTCATAAAGCGCCCATAGATCGTACCCGTCCACGCCATGGTCCTGTAGAGAGGTGAATAACTGCGACGCAATGGAAGCGATCTGCCCTTGCTCTTTCGCCAGGCCGACTACCTGAGCGACCACAATGCGGCCGCACTCGGCACAGTACCAGATCTTGCCCTGGCCCTTCCCGGCTCCGGTCCAGGAGAAATTGATCGCAGTGCGTTCATCGTTCACGCCCTCGGTTTTCTCCGGCCGGATCGCGCTTTCAAACGGTTCATTGGCTTTCTTCGCCTGCTTCGCCGTTTCTTTTAGGATCCGCTCCAGGTTTGCCTTCAAGTCGGGCTTCGGCGCCGACGGCTCGGGTCGCTTCAGCAATCGGCGCACATGCGGCGCGAGATAACCATAAAGCGTCGGCGGCCCCGCCATCGCCTTCGCGGCCGTCGACCATCGGATCTGCACCGTCACCGTTCCGGATCCGGGAGAATCCACGCGCAGGTAGCCGGTATCGCGTTCCATCGAGAAGCCGGTGACATTCCAATCCGCAGGCAACGTACAGCGGACTCCCTGCCAACCGACGACGGTCTTGCCGCCGCTCGGGTTGCCGGTTTGAACGGATGATTCGGGTTTTGCGCCTTTTGCGGCGGTTTGTGTCGACATTTCTGCTCACTCTTACCTGACTGGAACAGCCTCGACATGGCCATCACAGTAAAGAATATTATTACGGCCTCCATGCCGCCCTGGCCTGGGAAGGCTCGCAACGGCATCGGCGGCGTTCTTTTGTAGACGGCTCGAGTCGTACAACAACGGCGTCTTGGCGGCATGCGGGATCTCGGCGAGCTTTCGGCCATTGAGCTTCATGCCTGCAATTTGTGTATTGTACGCATATCCGTACATTGCATCATGCCGATTCGATACTGCCGGGCAGTGCAGCCACTCATCCTGCCTTACTTTGGAAATCAATTCGTCGTTTTCTTCCCAACGCACCGCTTGTGGAAGCGCGCCGTTGTCCTCCGCATACAGTTTGAAAGCCGTATACAGACTTGCGAGGTTCGCCGGACAATCTTTGTTCTTTTCGGGCTCGTATTTCTGCGCTGTTCCCACCCCGAATTCCCGCGCTAATTCCATAAGACGGGCATTCAGCCTATGTGCATAGCCCAATATTCCGACTACAAGCACGACCAGCATGAAGGCAACCGATCGCGTGACCCCAGGCTGAACGGCCTGGCGGAACAAGCCAATGACGAACCCGCCCAGCAACGCGGCCACGGTCGCGAAAGCCAGGAGGGCGGCTTCCTGGGTGACCAGAGGACCGTACTGCAAAGCGAGCGAATGCGTTCCGCCGATCAGACCGACCAGCACGAACAGGGACAACGCCACGACCACGCTGCGGCCTATTCCCCTCCGTGCTCTCTCTCCCACACCCGACGCGAAGCCGATCAGGAACGCCAGCATAGCTATGCCGAGCGAAGCTCCAAGAATCAGCCCCGGCAGCGTGCTTAACCGCATATCGAACCCGTTCCCCTATTTCTAGCCGGTCTCATCCTAAGTCCCTAGAACGGCAAGTAATTGACCGATTTGGCGATCAAGGCCAGTGCGATCGACGCCATGGCGATCAATCCGGTCCCACACGAAAAGCCTGCCAGTAAGACGGGCGTGTACATCCTCCAGTTGTCCGGGCCGAATCGTTTGGCAAAATATTTGCGCCCCAGCCAGGCTCCGATGAATGTTGGGATGACATCGTGTGGGAACGCTCCCGCGCCTCCTATGAAGCCATAAAAGAAGAGCGCCGGCACTTGAAAGAGCGTGAATACCGCGTAAATACCCAGTCCCGTGAAGAGACCGGTAAAAATGCGTGGAGCGCTGATGGCGTCTTTCACCCAGGGAATACCATTGTCGTGGCGATTAATGGTGTTGAACATCGCCTGGAAGGTCGCCTGAATGGGCCAGAACTGCGATGCGTACGGATGCTGTGGCGAGGGAATCTGGCTGGTGTGCCAGAAGAACGCCCAGAAAACGAAGCTTGCGACCAGGATGATCGGGAACATCACCGCTTCGACTTTGACGATGCTGATGAACTTCGTCCCTGTCAATTCCACCTCACGGAAGCGCTGTGCCAGCCCTCCGTAATCATTGAGCGGGATAGGCGCATACCAGATGTCCGCATACTGGTAGCCCGACTTCATGATGGAAATCTCTTTTAAGAATGGGAAGCTGACGCCGCTGCCGGTGAGGCCGACCATGCGCGCGGACACATACGAATTGATGGGCTGCCAGATCATGCCATAGAAGATCAAAAGCCACAGCGGGAAGGAATGGTTTTCGTGTCTTCCCTGAGAAAGCGCGACCTGTTCGTCGTATCCCAGCAAATATTTTGTCAGGCCGATGTAGAAGAGCGTTACGGTGATCCAGATGGTAAGTGGGATCCATAGCGGCAGATCCCCGCGCCCTTTCGGAATTTTAGACTGCATTCCCCGGTCGCGGCTCTGTGATCGAAGCCCGGAAATAGCCTTCCCGACACTGTAAAATCCAATGACCGCGATGGCAAGGTTCAGACCGATGCCGATGGAGGTCCAGAACTTGAGGTCCGTCGCCTGTTTGGTGAAGATCGCGTTCATGCCGCGACTCCACCCGCTTGCATCCGAAGTTCCAAAGGCTCCGAAATGATACAGAATGGGGGCCAGGCCGATCCGGCAGAGCAGCGAGCCGCAGAGAGAACCGAGCACGATCGGATAGGGAATGATGAAACCTGTCAACACTTTGGTGAGATCGCCCGAAATTCCCGTCACTGCGGCGGGCAGCACGGTCTCGGTGCTCGTGGTCAGATCGAAGAACGGAATGGGAATCAGCTGAAAAGCCTTGCCGAAAACAACGCCCGTAAAGACCGGGATCGCGATGTAGAAGAAGCCGAAGATCAGGCCGATCATGGTTCCGATCGAAAAAACGCGCCAGCGCCAGGACTGTTCTTTGCTGGCCGCCTCCGCAAGGGCCGTGGCGCCGGAAGCGGCGACCGGAGCCATGGGGAACGGGAGGCGTTCGATGTCGGATGTGACCCGGAACAGGAAATATCCGGCGCTCATCCAGTTCAAGCGGCCCAGCAACTCACCTACGATCAATAATACAATGGGGATCGCCCAGTCGGCGTGAAAGAACGTACGATGCTGCAGTGCGACGGAGTTGGCGGCGGGCACGACCCAACGGGGAATATCCTTGCTTACGATGGCCGCCGCAGGCGACTGAACGAAGTATTGGTTCCAGATGAGACCGCCGAAGGGACCGCCGGAAATACCCTTATCCGCATTCAGACCCGTAAGGGATTGGGCGATATAAAACAGCATGTAGATCTCCTGCCGCTTCATCGGCAGGAACGATCGACGCATGATCTCGGCGAACAGAACGATCGTGACCCATTCGGCTGCGGGGCCTAGACCTTGCCCGGCAACGAGCCCGAGATAGAGCGCGCCCGGGAGCATGATGAAGCCCACGAACAGAGCTCCGATAACGGTTTTCCCGCTGGCGCCGTCTTCGAACTGCGGGCCACCGCTCTCCTCGCTGCCTTCTTCGAGCGACTCCGCTTCCACCTGTTGTCGTACTTGGGCGAACTCGTTTTCTTCGGCCACGCCAGGCACTCCCCTTTCACACGAATAAAACTCCGGAACAGTCGCCGCTACCGAATGCCGACAGCGGCGAGCGCCTTCCGGATTCCGCCTTCATCGAAGCCTTCGAAATGCGCGATGATCCTGCCATTCCCGCCAATCACATAGTTTGTCGGAATGGCCAACACATGATACTGCTCCACAACTCCATCGCCCTTCCAGGCCGCGCGTAGGGAGAGGTTTTTGTCCGACCACAGCTTATGGATCACACCCACGCTATCACCGGAGTCCACGGTAAGCACATCGAACCCCTTGCTTTTGAGTTCCGCGAGCAATGCGCTCAGAGGAGTCAGCTCTTCCCGCCCGGGGTCCGAGGCTGCATTCCAGAAGTTCAAAAGGATTGCCCGCTTGCCACGATAGACCGCGGAGAGCGAAACCATTCCTCCCGTAACACCCGGCAGCTTAAAGTCAGGCGCTTTCGTGCCTGGCTTCAATAACTCCTGCTGAGTCTGAGTTCCCGGATCGGGCGCGTTCGATGCCTCATTCTCTTCATGATGCAGCCGGGCGTCTTTCGGCAGTTTCCATGCCATCGCGACTCCAATCGCGGCGGCGGCGGCCTGCACTTTCCAATAGCGATGCTCTTCACTGAACTTCTGAGTGCCGGACAAGGATTCAAACCGCATCCCGCGCAGAAGACCATCCGGTCCAATGTAGAACTGATACCCCGTGCCGGGCGGAGTGCCGAGGATCTTCAGACGTTTGCACGTCAGGCCACCGATCGCGATACTACCCGCAATTTTAGCGCTGGTCCCCTGGGATCGAAACTGGTTCAGCGTATCGGAATAAAAGAAGACCTTAGCGAACAGGTTGCCGAAATTCCCCCCCGCCGGGTCAATAGGGCTCTTCGTATACTCGTTCTCGGCCGGAGCATACCGAAAAAGCGTCTGCCCATCCGAATGGAGCACGATATGCTGTTGACCGGGCTCTTCCCGGTAAGAGATATGGCCTTTATTCGGCTTCTTTAACGCAAGGGTTCCCGTCCGGACAATGGTCGGACCGCCCGAATCGATCCGCTGCTCGAATTCGGCATGGAGCGTCTGCGTACGCGCTTCGGTATCGACACAACGTTGGAGCAGCGCATCCCCCGCTCCATCGGCTCCCGCATGCCGAGCGCTCACGGCGAGCATGACTAGAACAAGGAGGCGCCGCCATAATCGTGTCGATCGCGCAAGCATCCCGTCTCTCCGTCTCTTGCCTTCAAGATATTTCCGGGACAATTGCACAAAGCGTGTCCTTCTGTTACCGAGCCCAGTCATCAGGCCGTGGTCGCCGGTCCCACGGCGGCGGGCGAATCGGCGGCTACTTCCGGATTTTGTGCGTTTTCGAGATACCGCTCACGATCCGCGTGCTTTAGAGTACGCCAGATCAGGAACTGTTTGCGGAGCGTGTTCAGGAACCGCCGATTGACCCGCTTCCAGTTTGAGATATCCCCGGACTCCCGATCGACGAGAAGGCGAATATCGAAAACATCCTGCGTGGTCGTCGGCCGGGTCTCGATGGCGACGCGTTGCGAAACTCCCAGGTCGAAAGGAGCCAGCCAACACATGCACTTGATCCGATAAGAGAGCCGATGCTCCCCTTCGAACTCTTCGGAAACGACATGCTGGGTGACGAAGTCACCGATGCTGTACTCTTCGTATGCCTGGAACCATTCCGCAAGGAACGAGCTAAGGCCGGCGGCCTGCTCGCCGGTGACGGCGAACGGGAGCGGCACGTTCCAATGATCTCCGTCCGGGTCCGGAACGCGCCAGGTGCGCTCGATGGCGGGCGTCGCCACCTCC
>JBBRKX010000077.1:0-10197 GCA_038231675.1 Chthonomonadales bacterium
CATCTATTCGGGCCGGGGCAGCTCCCTGGATGGAGAATGGAAACTATCCGGCGTCGGTCCATCCATCCAAAGTTTGGCCCACGCGGGAAGCCTCCCTCGCGGAGCCATTGTCGTCGTTCATTCACAGGGATTGATCGGGGCGTATGGAACGAACGTCCCGCAAGACATTGCGCGGTTTCGAGCCGGGCTTCACTCCGGCCGCTTCGTGGCGATGGGCGCGGACTGCTGCTATTTGACCGCCGGTTCGAACGGACTGAGTTTTCTCCACGATGTGCTTTCGGGCACACCCTTCCACACTGCTTTCGAAAATGCAAATGAAGGCGGAGCCAGTCGAAGCGCCTTCCGCGGTCACCCCTCTCACGGTAGCTTTACATTGGGCTTGCACATGGGCCCGGATGGAAGACATGTCATTTACGACAATATCTTTGCCGGTCGCGCACAGGAAACATTGCAGACCGCGTTTCCTGCGGCAGCAAGCCTCATTTCCCTCCCTGCCCTGGTTGCAGCTTCCGATAACCCGATGCCGGAGCCGGTGGTACCGCCTATGCATGAACCCGAAGCGGTTCCGAACGCGTACTTATTTCGTGGCGAGTATATCGCAAGCACTGCCCTTTCCTACTGCGGTATCCGATATAAGTGGGGAGGCACTTCCCCCGATACTGGCTTTGACTGTACGGGATTCGTGCAGTATGTATGCCAGAAGTGCGGCATTCAAATTCCCCGCTCTGGGGCTCCGCAAGCGCATGTCGGCTCACCGGTCAAACCGGACAATTTGATCCCGGGCGATCTGGTTTTCTTCAAGAATACGTATCAGACAGGCCTGTCTAATGCCGGAATCTACATTGGAAACGGACGCTTTGTGGATGCGGCCGGTAAAAGTACGGGAGTGATCAACGATGACCTTAACAACCATGACACAGTCACCTGGTCTGGAGCTCGGCGTCTGGATCTGACTCGACTGCCTCGTATCGCCGGTGAACCTCCCGTCCGGCGGCCACTTGCGGTTCACCGGCGGCGCGCTATTTCCGGTCGCAGAGCCCGTAAAAAGGCGTGAATTGAATTCCAAGTCTCGCCGCCCCCTTTTGCCTGTCTTACAACCCTCTCTCCTGACGGGCATGCGCGCGTTGCACTAAAGTTTACGACGCGGCGCACCGAAATCACTTTACGTCCAAATCTTCGATTCAAAGGATTGGAGTCACCATGATCCAACTTCACAAGCACAATATCGCCCATATCGCTGCCTGGTTCGTCCTTGGTCTGCTTGGGGCTACGGGCCCAGCGCATGCACGAATCGCCGGGCCAGACGGCAATCCCAATGCGACGCCTCAGATCGTCACTCCGGGCGAAGAACAGCCCGAAGTCCCGGTGGAAACATCCCATGCGATCCCGCAGGTGCGGCCTGCGGTCCTCACGGCCGTGTTGCTTTCTGGAAAATATCAGGAAAGGTCGGCGGACGAGACGAATCCGTTTACCGAGGAGCTGCAGAGCTACGCAAAGATGCTGACGGATGCCGGCGTCCATGTGGTGCAGTTCGATGAAACAAACAGTGATCCCGAGGCGATCGAGGCGGCGCTTCGTGGCGCGCATTTTGTCATCTACTCGGGGCCGGGAGACCCACTCGTCGGGGACTGGAGTCTGGCGGGTTCAGGTCCTTCTATCCGTCATATGGTGCGAAAAATAAAACTGGCGCGGGGAGCGATCGTGATCGCCCATTCCTCGGGCCTGATCGGAGCTTACGGCGCGAATATCTCTGCGGATCTTGCACGGTTCCGGGCGGCTATGTACTCCGGCCGTTTTATGCTTATGGGCGCGAAATGCTGCTATGTGACCGTCGGCTCGGGTGGCCTGAGCTTCCTTCACGATGTCCTTTCGGGAATCTCCTTCGACGCCGCATTCGAGAATGGCAATGCGGGCGGAGCCAGTCGAACCGCCTTCCGCATTCACCCTTTCTACGATGGGCGCACCTTGGGGCTGCATACCGGCCCCAATGGCAGGCACGTCGTTTACGACAATGTGTTTGCCGGCTGCGGAAACGAAACGCTGCAGCGGCTATTTCCCCTGGAAGCGGCGAACCTTGGCTCGCTATCCGCCCTGGATTCAGGCGATACAGGGCGGCGATCCGGGCTTCGCTTGCGCCGTGAACCGGAAGCGGTCCCGTATGGGTACTTATCCCGAGGCCAGTATATCGCAAGCACGGCGCTTACTTTTTGCGGTTACCGCTACGTGTGGGGAGGAACAACTCCGTATCCCGGCTTCGATTGTTCGGGGCTCGTACAGTATATTTGCCACAAGTGGGGCTTACGAGTGCCTCGCCTCGCGGGCGCGCAATCGCGTGTGGGGTCGGCGATCACGGCGGATAACTTGATGCCCGGCGATCTTGTTTTTTTTAAGAACACCTATAAGCACGGGCTGTCTCACGTAGGTATCTACATTGGCAACGGGCGGTTTGTGAACGCGGCGGGCAGAAAGATCGGTGTGATCGTCAGCGACCTCAACATCCATGACAAGCACCATTGGGTGGGGGCGCGTCGCCTGAACTTCACCCGGCTGCCACGCATCGCCGGCGAGCCGCCGGTCCACCGACGTATCGCGCTTCGGCATCGGCCCATCGTATCCGTTCGTGGAGCACGCATCAAGGCGTAACCACAATTGTCACCAGGAGGGGTTTCCAACGTCCGGCATTCCATGCCCCTCCTGATCGCTCACGGTCAGGCTGAATTCGAACGGCTCCGCGCCGCGGACCCATTTGATCATCACGGGATTGTCGCCGGCTTTGAGCGTCACGTCTGCGGACCAATGCCCTTCGCCGATCTGAGGTCGGAAGGTCTCGCGGTTAAAACGCCGGAGCACAAGCTGCCCGTTCAGCCATACCTTCACCCCACTGTTGGTGTTCGCGACAAGCCGGCTGACGCGCCCCTCCGGACACCTCAGAACGGTCTGTCCATAGCAAACTCCCGATGAACCTCTGAAAAACGGTTCGATATCGATCGCCGCTTCGGAAAACAATCGGCGCTCCCAGCGCACCATCTGCTGGCTGCGCCCGAGATAGCTTTCCTGGAGACCGGGCCGCTCCTCGGGAGCATACGCCCGATCGAAACCTTCGCCATCGTAATTCGTAAATGCTCCGACAATCCACCAACACGACGCCCCCAGCAACACAAAGGGCGCTTCCTGCGTCGGGGTTCCATCCTCGGGGGTAAGTCGCACAAGCAAAGAGTTTGCGATATCGATCCGCGCCTGCCCGTCCGGCGCCTTCACGGTAAACTCCGCTCGGAGGACGCCCTGATGCGCCGCGAGGAACTGGCGTTGCCCAAATTGAGCGGGAGGCGTCACCTGCCAGCCAGAGGGCGAAAGCAGGGAAATGCGACCGGTAAAAGGCGTTGCGCCCCGATTGGTTACGGATAGCACAAGGGTTTTCGCTTGATTGTATCCGATGGTGGGAGCGTCACCCGTATCCAGAACGACTTCGAACGAACCGGCACGGCCGGCAAGCGCATTCTTAGGGGTAACCAACAACGGCTTCACCAGTGTCGAGTCTACCCAGGCGATCGCATTCACCGGATCCACCATAGGAGCCGCCGCCATGCTGGCCGCCTCATCCGTTCCCGTAGAGGATACGCGTGAGGAAGCTTGCTCGCCCTCCACGGGTCCCTCTTCCTGACTCACCGGCTGCGGAGCGAAGACCGGGGTGATCTGTCCACCAGACGGGGGAGCGTCCATTGATGACGAGGGAATCGTTTCCATTTCCAACGAAGACGCCCGTGGTGCGTCGGAAGGAAACGATGGCTCCGCGCTCAACGGGCTCTCGTTTCCGGGCTCTATTGCGTCGGGGGCCGCTGGCGGAAGCGCTTCGTGGCCGGCAGCGTCCGTGGGTTCTCCAGGGAGACCGACTGCGGATTCCGTCGTGTCGATCGCGGTGGAGTCCATCCCGATGGTATGGGCGGGCTCACCTTCCGCGACATGGGAGATCGCGCCGGGGGCATCGCCATGCGTCGCCGGAGATTCGGTTTCCGGCGCGGTTGCTGGGTCCGATTTCAGGTGCGGCAAAGATTCCGTCAGATCCGGCAGCATAACAGGCGGAGTTGCAATCTCCTCGATGGCGATATCGGGGCATCGTGCGGCGACCACCCTTTCTCCCAGGAGGGCGGTTCTTTCCGAGACCTCCGTGAGTGTCCTCGGGGCCATGAAATTACGCATGCCGGATCCGGGGATCAACAGGTCGCCGAGAGGGCGGATCCATTCCTCCGGGAGATGGGAAGCGCCAAAGCGAATCCCAAGCACGGCTCCAAGAGCGCCCCCCACGGCCTCGGAGTCGTATGCGCAATTCACGCCCGCGCAGACGCTCGGCCCGAAACCACCAGGCCCATAAAGCAATCCAATAGTGAAAAAACCCATATTCTGCGGGGCATCCGAGAAGTTGCCATGCCCCACTTCGTGCTGAACGTTTTCGCGCGCTTCCAGCCAGGAAGCGCCGCGTTGCGCGGCGGCCAGCGCGGTCTTTACGGCGCGAGCCGTCCGGCAGGTGCGCGGGATCATGGCAAGACCTATGGTCGCGAGCGTCAGAGTATCGGTCAGGAAAAAGGCCGCGCTCGCAAGCGCGGCCAGGAACATTGCGGCCCACACACCTTCTTCACAGTGGTCGAGGCTCGCGTCCTGGTAGGCATAAGCTGCGGCAACCTGAGGAGCACCTGGAGCAAGGAGCGCCCAGAAATCCGCCCGCATCATACCGCCTGTCGCATTTCGGAACCAGTTTGAGTGCGCTCCGGATGCGGGAGGCGGAACCCCACGCTGCAGGTTCAGAACCGCGTAGCCAAATTCATCGGACGTTACGTCGATATGTTCCAGCCAGGCCACGGCAAGGTCTTCCGCCGTGATCTCCGCACCTGTCTCTTCCATCGTGGACAACCAGATAAGCGAAAAATCCAGCGCGATGCTCGGCGCGGGCTGTCCTGGAACCGGACTATAATAGTTGAACCTGCCCGGCACGCGCTGTCCGCGCAGCGCCGAGCCGAGAGTCACCCCGGCGCTTTTCCCTTGCCACGCTCCCAGAACCTTATCGCGATACACCTCCGGTGTCAGTGTCAAAGCCGCCATTTCGCCGCAACGCCTCCCGTCCTCGCCACATGTTCGTCACCTCGGCATTATAGCGTGCGCACGTGGCATCGTCAAGCGTTCAGGCGAAGATCTCCGGGTTCCCGGGGAGAAGAGCGGCCTGCAATGCCCAGCTCAGTTTTCAGACCCACTATAGGACGGCGTGGGACGCGTAGTCTCGTGCGATCTCCTGCCCAATCCCCTCGAAATCCCCGGCGATGTCCTTCGCCCTTTCGAGCGCCTCCTGAACATGCGGAAGCATGTTTTCACGTCCGACGGAGTGTACGAGTTCGGACTTCATGATAAGCTCTTCCGGCTGATCGCGCGCTCCACAGAGCAACAGGGTCTTCCCCGCTCCTTTGAGTTTGTTCGAAAAAACTTCCAGCGCATGAAGCCCCGTGGCGTCGATCGCCGTCATGTTGCGGATTCGAAGGATAACCACCCGGGCAAAGACGGCAAGATCCCTGGTCTCTTCCACAAGTTTATCGGTTGTTCCAAAAAGAAAGGGCCCGTGGATCCGCAGGATGGAAACGTAGGGCGGCACAATTTTGTCCTGCAAACTGTGGACCCGTCCGCTTTCGATGTAAGCGGCGGTAACAGTCGACACGGTGGTGGTCTGCGACACACGGTAAATGTAGAGAAGAGCCGCCATCCCGATACCGACTTCCACCGCAACCGTCAGATCGGCAAACACGGTGAGCGCAAAGGTGGCGATCCACACGGAGATATCGGCCTTCGAAAGCCGCAGAATCGTTCCGATCTCTTTCCATTCGCCCATGTTGTAGGCGACTACAAACAGCACTGCGGCAAGCGTTCCAAGCGGAATGAAGCGCGCACAAGGCGCGGCCACCAGGAGAATCAGGAGTAGGGTCAGCGCATGGACCATGCCCGCAATCGGGCTTTTCGCGCCGGAGCGAATATTGGTCGCGGTGCGCGCAATCGCACCCGTTGCGGGAATACCGCCGAAGAACGGGGTAGCGAGGTTCGCGATACCCTGCGCGATCAGTTCGACGTTCGAGTTATGCTTGTCGCTGCTCATCCCATCCGCCACGACCGCCGAAAGCAGACTTTCCACGGCTGCAAGAAGCGCTACCGTAAAGGCGGAAGGCAGCAGCGGCACGATGAGGTCGAAGCGAAACGAGGGTATGGAGACCGGAGGAAAGCCCGTCGGAATACCGCCGAACTTTGTGCCGATGGTAGCCACGGGAAGATGGAAGAGCGCCACGGCGATCGTACCCAGAAACAGCGCGACAATAGAACCGGGCAGCTTTTTGATAAAACGCGGCACACACAGAATGACACCGAGAGAAACGGACGCAACAAGGACGGTGGGAAGATGAACAGTGCCGATCGTCTCGATAACCACTTTCATTCTTCCCAGGAAATCGCCTGGGACGGTCGGGGTCTTGAGCCCCAGAAAATCCTTGATCTGCGTGGAAGCGATCAGCAAAGCAATGCCATTGGTAAATCCGATCGTGACCGGGCGGGGAATAAACTTCACCGCGGCTCCCAGCCCCGTGATGCCCATGAGGATCAGGAGTACTCCGGCCATGAGCGTCACCATCAGGAGCCCCGAGAGTCCGAATTTGGCGATGATGCCCGCGACAATCACCACAAAGGCCCCTGTCGGCCCACCGATCTGCGTGCGGGAACCGCCGAACGCGGAGACAATAAACCCCGCCACGACCGCCGTATAGATGCCTGCTTGAGGCGTGACGCCGCTCGCGATCCCGAAGGCCATTGCCAGGGGGAGCGCGACCAGCCCTACCGTGAGCCCCGCGATCAAATCTGCGGGAAAGTCTTGCGGCTTATAATTTTGGAGGCAGAGCACCAGTTTAGGCGCGAATTTGTCCTTGAGGGGCTTTGACTTTAAAGGGATGCTCACTCTACGTCGACTTCTTCCTTTTTGGAATCGCCGGCGTCTAAATCGTTCAACATGCGCATGGACTCCGAAAGATGAGCATGGAAGTAGCGACGCATAATGTCCAGGACGTCGAACAACAAGGGATCGCGGACGGCATAGAAAACCTGTTGTCCCTCTTTCCTATTGAAGACGATCTGTTTTGCGCGAAGAACCGCTAAATGCTGGGAGGCGTTTGCCTGTTCGATTCCCAGACGCTCGATGATGACGCCTGCCGGCAGTTCCCCATCCCGAAGCATCTCGACGATGGCGATGCGCGTGGGATGCGAGAGCGCCTGAAAGATATTGGATTTAAATTTTCGGAGAGCATCCTGCACGACGAACTTCCCTTCCGTTCGGGTAGCATCACTATTACTGGCTATTGTACCATTATATTCGTATATTCGTAAAATCTAATATATCCTCTGCAGCAAACGCTCTTCACCTGTCTGACACGAGAAAAGAGGGACGCTGTTGCAGGAACAGCGTCCCTCTTTTCCGATCTGTATACGTCCTAATGCGCGTTACCGTGTTTTGAACCCCCGGTTTCCACCATGGCGCCGGCCATCAGGCGGCCTTACGAAGCGGAGCGACCTCCTTGCGGACCGTCGTGGTTGTCTCATGCGCATTTTCCAATTTGAACCGCCGCACCAGTTGCCGAAGGCCTCCCGACATCTCCATTAATAGATTGGCGGCCGTGTTCACCTCCTCGATGCTGGCGGTCTGCTCCTCCACGGACGCGGAGACGTTCTGGGTATTCGCGGACACCTCCTGTGCCGAGGCGCTCATCTGCTGTGCCCCGGCAGCCGTCTCTTCGCTTACCGAAGCGACCGACGTAATCGCCGTCTCGGCCGCCCGAACGCCGATGACGACTTCCTCCACCGAGGCTTCGTTAGCCTGAGCTACTTCCGCAGCGGTTTGCATGGAAGAGCGCACGGATTGCACCGATTGCGTCATCTGCTCCACGATCGAATTCATCGCTCCCACTTCCGTGGAAACGGCGGTCGCGGCTTCCACGATCTCGCGCAAGGCGGTCCCCGCCTGTCCGCTTCGCTCGGCTCCTATCGCGACTTCCTGCCGGCTAGCTTCCATTTCCCGCACGGCCTCATCGACACCGGAACGAACCGAACCGATCAAAGTAGAGATTTCCCTGGTGGCCGCCGCGGACCGTTCCGCCAGTTTGCGCACCTCGTCCGCCACGACCGCAAAGCCCCGACCGTGCTCGCCGGCGCGGGCCGCCTCGATGGCGGCGTTGAGGGCGAGGAGGTTCGTCTGCGAGGCGATCTGGTCGATGGTTTCGACGATCGCGCCGATCTCATGGCCTGTCTGTCCGAGATCCTTCACTTTATCGGAACACTGTTCGACCTGAGCCTTGATGCGCTCCATGCTCGCCGCGGTATGTTGTACGGCTTCTCCCCCCGTGGCCGCAATACGAGCCGCTTCCCCCGCCGTGATGGCCATCTGTCGCGCGGAGGCCGTAACGCCTTCCACCGCCTGCGTCGCCTGCTCCATGCCCCGATCCGCCTGGGTAATGGCGGATTGCAGCAGTTCGTTCCCGCTCCGCATCTGCCCCACCGCAGTCTGGAGGCGCCCCATGGCTCCGGCTGCTTCCGTTGCCGAACGTGCCTGCTGCTCACTCCCCTGGGCCATCTCCTGGCTCGTCTTCGCGGATTGATCCGCAGCAATCGCAACCTCCAGCACGGATCGCGTGATCACTTCGGCGGCTTCGCCGGTATGGCGCGCGGAAGCCGATAATTGCTCACTTGTTTCCGCCACTTCTCTCGCGCTTTCGGTGACCTCGCCGATCAATGTTCCCAGGGAATGCTGCACATCGCGGAACGCCTCGATCGTACTCTTGGTTTGCGCAAGCATCGCGTTGAAGGTAATCGCCAGGGATCCGAACTCGTCTTTGCTGTCGATCGCCAGCGGGCTTGTGCCGGTTTTGATTTCCGTTGTCAGATCGCCCTGCGCCATGGCCAGCATGGCGTTGTTCAGGTTGGTGAGGCAGATGGTACGCAGGTTTCCAAGTTCATCGGAGAGTTGAACGAGGGGACGTGTAATAGACCGAGTTGTCCAAAAACCGCTGATTGCGCCGATCAAGATTGCTGCGAGGCTGAGTGCAAGCAGGAGCGAGGAGGCCTGTCGCGCCTGATTCGTCGCATGCTTTGTATCCTCGGCCATCTGGGCTTCCTGATGTTTCGCCGCCTGTTCCGCCGCCTGTTCCACAGCCACCCGGGCTGCCTTGTACTCGGGACCATAAAGGATCTTACGCGCTTGCACAAACTGTCCGGCATGCGCCAGCGCCGCGACCTGATCACGAATAGGAGCCCATGCCGCGTCGGCCGTCTTTAAGCTCTCCGCCATCTGACGTCCTTCGGACGATGTCGCCAGACGCATGCTCGTGGCGACTTTATTCGTAAGCTTCTCACCGGCGGCATTATAGCTGGCGGTCCATTTCGCCACGCCCGGAGGATCTTGGAGAAGAAGCGCATCGCGCAAATCCCGCTGAATGGTGCGAACGGCTTCGGGCACTTCGACAGCTGTGACCAGGCTGGGTATACGATGCGTCACAATCAAATCCGTGGTGTTTTGAGCCTCATTCAACCTTGAAAGCGCAAAGCCCGTAATCAGTCCCATGAGTATCAGCACGGCGCCAAAGCTGACCGCCAGTTTGGCCCCGGTCTTCAAGTTTTTGAACAGTCCCATCTTCAACAATTCCTCCGTCTGGTTTATCAGTAACACGACAGGGTGGTCTGAGTTGTAATTGAGTCGGTATTCCTACCAGTAAGCACCTATTGTTGGTTTGCCGGGCCCTTATCTGTAGATAACGGGAGGATGCATCGGTAAATTGCGGAGGACATGTTTTGGGTCTCTCGGCGTTTACCGACTGGAAGGAACGCCTCAACCTTCTCCTCCTCCACTTCGCGCGGCCCTTCCTCCACCGAAGCAGGCAGCAGGCGAAACATGCTACGCTCCTGAATGTCTCAAGCAGGAAAAGATCCGGCAACGCACGCACCGCGCCCCAGTACGCATGGAAAGGATATGTAGGATGCTCCTCCGCCGCCTCGCCCTCACTGCATTGCTCAGCATCACGCTCTCTCCGGTTGCCTTCGGTCAGACTGCTTCCAAACACCAGGATGTCTGGCCCACGTTGGAACGGCTGGAAAATATGCGGATCCTTTATCATGTCGCCATGTGGCGGATCC
>JBBRKX010000078.1:0-10153 GCA_038231675.1 Chthonomonadales bacterium
GATCGTCTCTTTCAACCCGTCTTCCAATGAAACCTTGGGCTCCCATCCCAGCAAGGTCCTGGCTTTGGTGATATCGGGTTTGCGCTGCTTGGGATCGTCCGGAGTCTTCAGTGGCTCGAAGATGATTTCGCTGGAACTGCCGGTAAGCGCCTTGATATGCTGAGCAAACTCCAACATCGTGCGCTCCGTAGGGTTTCCAATGTTGATAGGGCCTGATTGGTCGGACGTCACAAGGCGATAAAAACCGTCGATCAGATCGGTGCAGAAGCAGAAGGAACGTGTTTGCTTTCCGTCCCCGTATACCGTAATAGGCTCCCCACGAAGCGCCTGGCCGACGAAGTTCGGCACGACGCGTCCATCGCTCAGGCGCATACGGGGACCGTACGTATTGAAAATGCGGACGATCTTTGTGTCAAGATTGTGATACCGGTGATACGCCATCGTGATGCTTTCCGCGAAGCGCTTCGACTCGTCGTAGACACCACGGATTCCGATGGGATTCACGTTGCCGAGATACTCTTCCACCTGGGGATGCACGAGCGGGTCGCCATAGACTTCGGACGTGGACGCAAGAAAGAACCGCGCTCCCTTCGCCCTGGCAAGGCCCAGCGCTTTATGCGTGCCCAGAGCATTCACTTTCAGGATCTGAATGGGCTTGGTGGGGAAATCGATGGGGCTCGCCGGAGAGGCAAGGTGAAAAACGTAATCGATGGGGCCATCAATGAAAAGATATTCGGTGACATCGTAGTGGATAAAGCGAAAGCGGGGATTATCGATCAGGTGCGCGATGTTATCGGTGCTACCCGTGATCAAGTTGTCCATTACGACAACCTCGAAGCCCTCGGACAACAGACGATCGCAAAGATGCGATCCCAGAAATCCAGCGCCTCCGGTCACTAAAGCTCGCGGCATGAAGCAACTCCTTTTTCTTTCCGGCGTGCACGCTCGCATAAGCGTGCAGCCATCCGACACTTCGCCCTCTTTTATGACAGTGCGTGCGAACGTTCTCTACACGAGCAGTATAGCAAAATCGAATGAGCCCCGTCAACCAGGCATCGGCCGGATTCGACGGTGTGAGATAGGTCCCGCCGTTTGACGGCCTGTCGGCGTTATGATATAATTCCATGTTCACATAACGCATCTCCCACGTGAAAGGAGGATGTCCGATGTCCGGGCATTCCAAATGGCATAATATTCGCCTGCGAAAAGGCGCGCAGGACGCCAAACGCGGCAATCTCTTTACCAAACTGGCAAAAGAGATCATTATGGCCGCGAAGTCTGGCGGAGGCAATCCCGACTCCAATCTTCGGCTCCGGCTTTCGATCCAGAAGGCGCGCGATCATTCGATGCCCCAGGATAATATCAAGCGCAGCATTCAACGCGGGACCGGCGAGATCGATGGCGCAACTTATGACGATGTCACTTACGAAGGCTATGGGCCTGGTGGGACGGCAGTGCTGGTCGAAGTCGCCACGGACAATAAGAACCGCACAGTCGCGAACATCCGCAACATTTTCAATAAGCATGGTGGGCGCATGGGAGAATCCGGCTCGGTCGCCTATCGTTTTCGCCCCATCGGTCTGATATCGGTCCCCAAAGCGGGAACGGATGAGGATACTTTGTTCGGGGCGGCACTCGACGCCGGCGCGGAAGATGTTCGCGATTCTGACGAGAACTTCGAGATTATTACCCAGCCGGAAGATTTCCCCGCCGTTCGGGAAGCGCTTGAGCGCGCCAAGTTTGCCATGGTCGGCGCCGAGTACACCATGGAGCCCTCCGACACGGTTCACCTGGATGTGAAAGATGCGGGTGTCATGCTTCGGTTGATCGATGCCCTGGAAGACAACGAAGACGTCCAGACCGTACACGCAAACTTCGAAATGACCGATGAAGTCATGGAAGCCGCTACGCGCTAACCTGCGTTACGCTAAGCGGCCCCTGGGAATTCGGTTGAAACCGCGCGTTCGGGCATTCGTATTCCGATTAGGCGGCGAAAACAGTTGCTCTTCCGACCCGGGTTATGCTGTCCCTGTTTGCGCGCCGGAGGTCCCTATGTCCCAAAGCCCGGTAACGACGTCCCAGTTGCGCGGCGTTCCCGATGTCGCCCGAAATCGCAATGATCCTGACGCCCGTGCGACGCAGCCTTCGCGCCACGGGCGCGCGGCGTTTGGGCGATATGCGGTGGCATTGGCTCGCGCGTGGTGCGTTCCCTTTCTGCTCGTGAATCTGTTTGCGCTTATGCCGGCATCGTCTGGAGCGCTCGACCTGGATGCGCTGATTGGTTTCGGGCAAGGCGCACCCAATGCGGCGCGCTACCGACCGGATTCCGCCACTCCCCTCACCGTCTATTTTGGAAACGTTTCCGTGAGCGGAGACGCACAGGTGCAGGTGCGGCTCCAGAATAATGATCATAACGTCATTTTCACCCGGAATGCATCGCTACGCGCCGGACCGCAAAACGAACCTCAAAACTTCCTGTTGCCACTCCAATCCCAAAATCAAAACATGTTTGGAGCTGCACAGTCCGGCACGGATATTACGGTTCAACTTGTCATGGACGGACGCAAGTTGGCCGAAAGAAAGTTCTCGCTTCCCATCGCGGTCGATGGCCTGGCATACAATGTGCTGGCGCTTACCCGAGATGGAAGTGGCCTCAACTTCCTTGCACGCAAAAAACTTGGGATCCTGCACCGCCATACCAATCCAAGCGCTCTGCTCGCCCAGATGGGAAACAATCCCAGTACGCCGTCGGATGCCGAGAACTTCGGATTGAATCCGAACGTTCTTCCGCCGGCAAATATCCTCTATACCGATCCTCTGGCTCTCCCATCGATGGCGCAGGGCTATGAGATGATGGACGCGATCGCCCTGGCGGACCTCCCTCTGGATAGTCTCAAAGACGATCAACTGGACGCTCTCAAAGGCTATGTGCGTGACGGCGGACTGCTCGTTATCGCGGGCGGTGCGGATCTCAGTCGACTGGGGAGCGCGTTCTTCAAAGAAATGTTGCCCATCTCCCCCAATGGCGTATCGAGTGTGGCGGATCTTCCCGCACTTTCCCACCGATATCATGAGGACCTCAAACTTCTAAGCGCCGTCACTCTCACCAGGGGGACTTTGAAACCAGGCGCGCGTGCCCTTTTCACGGAAGGCGGCGCTATCCTTGTCGCCACGATGCCCTATGGCGCGGGCCAGGTGGTGTTCACGGCCTTTGATTACCTGGCCCCCGAATTCCGAGCGTGGAAGGGCGCGCCTTCCCTATGGCGCGATCTATTGTCGAGCGGGAACGATGCCGTCTCTCCTCGTGGGACGCTGGCGATGAATAGCAGAATGGCGCAAGAGCAGTCGTTGGTGGATGCATTGGCAGGCAGACAGGCCACCAATACCCCGGCTTTCGGAACCGTGGCGGGGTTTGTGGCGGCCTATGTATTTCTCCTTGTCCCGGTAAGTTATTTCGTTCTCAAAAAGCTGGACAGGCGGGAGATGGCATGGTTTACCGCGCCTGCCCTGATCCTGTGCTTCTCTATCGTCTCCTATCTTCTTGCCGCGCATATCAAGGGGGGACGCTTGACGGTGAACCGGGCCGTGGTTCTGGAAACACAGGCGAACACCGACCAGGCGGCAGGCTACGCACATATGACATTGTATTCGCCTCGCAGGGCCATGTACGATATCTCGTTCGGCGCACCGGATGACACCAACAATCCCTACCGGACGGTAGTACCCACGGAAATGTTCAGCAACCCGGGAGATCGTATGGGAGCCGATCTTACGGTGGACCAGGGGAAAACGACTACGCTCCGCGGAGCGCTCATCCGTCTCTGGGATAAGCGATCGTTTGAAACGCCGGTTGTTGGTTCTCTCGGCGGCGCCGTCAAGGTGACAAGCCGGGCTATTGCCCCCGATCTCGTCTCCGTGACGATAACGAACGGCACGCGCTTCTTGCTCAAAGACTGTGCGATCGCTGACGCGGATCATGCCGATGCCATTGGCGATCTGCCCTCAGGCGCAACGGTCGTAAAGCAAGCGCACTGGTCGGCGCATGCCGCCATCGCACATGCCCCATCGTTACCATTGCCTGCAGGCCAGAGCACAAATACCCATGGCGTCGAGGGGCAACTGGACACTCCGGAGGCCGTACGGGAACGGATTCGCAACGACCTAAATGCCGCGATCGCCGGCGGCGGGAATGAGAATATGTACGGCATTGCCGGGAATTTCGGCAGGGGGGATACTGTCCTCACCGGGTGGTTTTATGATCCGCTGCTGGAAGTGCGGGTCGATGGGCAGACCACTGCGGGAACGGAAGTCAACCTGCTTTATGTCCACTTGCCATGCCCTCAGGATGTCGCCCCGAAGCTTAGAAAAATCGCGGATGCATTTTCCCGGGAACCGCTAGTCCACGTTCAGGAGGAAAAACCGCTGGGCCCGCGTGGTATTTTTCAATGATAGATAACCCTGTCCTCTACAAAGAACTTGTCCTGCGGTTTCGCTTTCGACAGCAAAAGCCGGTTCTGCTAGGCGTCGGGCTATTCTTCCTCCTTCTCGTCGCCGCGTTCTATTGGTGGATCGGAGTACACTGGCTGCTTGGAACACCGACCCATGATGCGGGACGTGAAACATGGACCATGGTCATCATCGTACAGTACCTGCTGATCTGCCTGGTTGCTCCGGTGATCACCGCAAATGCGATCACACTGGAAAAGGAGCAGCAGACGTGGGAAATGCTGCTCTTCACGCCGCTCACGGCGAAAGAAGTCATACTCGGCAAATTGGCCGCGCGCATGGTGGCCATTCTTATTCTTTTGGCGATCTTTCTACCGCTTTCGCTATTTTGCTGGGCTCACGCGTTAGTGGGTATGGCCGGAACCCCCGGCTATGTATCACCGGGTCAGTTTCTGGCGGCCTATGTGGTCATGGTCGTCTCCGCATTGTTGTTCGGAACGTTTGGCCTGCTGATGTCCTGGAGGTTCAAACGCACTCTGTACGCGATCATGTCTTCTTACACCTTCGTGATCGGCGGGCTGATCATCGGCACCGTTATGGTCACCAGCGTCCTCGCGATGGTGCTGAGCGAGAATTACGTTCAAGAACACTCTCCGCTTCTATGGATCAACCCCGTAATGTTGATGTACTGGGCTTTGGATCCGGGAGATGTCGCCTATGCTCCTCGATACCTGCTCTATGGGTTGTTAACCTATGGTTTCGCTATTTTTCTGATGTTGTTCGTTATGATATCCAATTTTCGCCGCACGTCGGATGCATAAGCCGGGCGAACGAGGAGACCCTATTTTATGTGCCCTATGGTGGAACTCAAGCATCTTCGTAAAGAATACAAGGATCAAGTTGCGGTAAAGGACCTCTCGCTCGAATTGGAGCAGGGCGACGTCTTCGGGTTCATCGGACCGAATGGAGCCGGGAAGACAACGACGATTAAAATGCTCGCGACGCTATTGATGCCGACCGCAGGTTCCGCGACGATCAACGGCATCGACGTCGTGCGAAACCCGGATCAGATCCGCGCGATCGTCGGGTATATGCCCGACTTCATCGGCGTGTACGACGACATCAAGGTGTGGGAATATCTCGATTTTTTCGCCGCCGCATATCGTATACCAAAGCATCAGCGCCCGCAGATTATCGACGATGTGCTGTCCTTGACGGATCTGACCATAAAGAAAGATTCCTATGTCGAGTCTCTTTCGCGCGGCATGAAGCAGCGTCTCTGTCTCGCGAAGACTCTTGTTCACGATCCCAAGGTGATGCTCCTCGATGAGCCCGCTTCGGGCCTCGATCCCCGTGCCCGAATTGAGATCCGTGAGCTATTGAAAGAGCTCCAATCCATGGGCAAAACGATTATCGTGTCTTCGCATATTCTGCCGGAAATGGAAGAGTTCTGCAATAAGATCGGCATCATCGAAAAGGGCGAATTGATCGTCGCCGGAGATGTGAACACGATCGCCCGCACCGTGCGCGGCCAGCAGGTGATCGATATTGGAATTCTTGATGAGATCGAACGAGCGGAAGAGATTCTGCGCGGCATGACGGATATGGTGCGCGAGGTCAAGGTCACCAACGGCCTGCGTCAGGTGCCGGGTTCGGAAGAAGCGGAGTCGCGCCGGCTCACGCTCCAGAGGAATAATCATGCGACCGTGGGCGGCACGCTGCAGATCGGCTACATAGGCGAAGTCAATGAGGAGTACAAGATTCTGACCGTGCTCATTCAGCAGAATATCAAGGTGCGCGCTTTCCATACTCCGGAAACCGACCTCGAAGATGTTTTCCTCCGCGTAACCAAGGGACAGGTGGCCTGATGTACGCGTTTTCGCTCAAATTTTTGCCGGATAACCCGGTGCTGACCAAGGAACTGCGCGTCCGCATGCGTGGAGCAAGAGCGTACTGGATACTCTTCGGCTACCTTGGATTTCTCGCCGCCGTGCTTCTCGTCAGCTACTATGGCTTTCTCCAAAGCGTTCAGAATAATGGGTACGGAGGTTCGGAAACGGCACGGCTCGGAAGCACGCTCTTTACGTATATCCTTGTGACGCAGATATTCCTGGTGCTTTTTATCACGCCCGCAATCACTAGCGGATCCATCACGCTCGAAAACGAACAACGCACGATGGAGATGCTTACGATGACGCGGCTTTCGCCGCGGAGCATCATTGCCGGCAAACTTCTTTCCGCGATCTCGTTCACGACTCTGCTGCTGGTCTCATCGCTTCCTCTCATCTCGATCTGCTTTATGTTCGGAAGCATAGATCCCGCGATGGTGGTGAGCACCTACCTGCTTCTATTGATGGGAAGCTTTCTGATTGGCGCTCTCGGACTGATGTGGTCCAGCATCGCAAAGTCCACCACAACTGCGGTCATGTTCACGTATATCACTTTGTTCTTCTTAAGCATCTTCGTTGCCTTCGTCTTCGCCATGGGGCAAAGCAGCTTCGGCGCGACCGATGCCTCGGACAACGTTCTGCGCGTCCTCAGTCAAACTTGGTTCAGCGATCGGTTCCTGGGATTGCATGGGCCCACCTACATGGGTTTCGCCATTTTGTGTTGTCTGGGCGGACTTCTTTTCGCGGCGATCGCCATGACTCAACTGGGGACGAAGTTCCAACGTGAACGCCAGGCGCTTCTGCTGCGTGGCCTCACGATCGCTCTCGCGGCCGTACAGATCTTCGCCATCGATCTCTTATGGCTTCAGGGATGGTATCTTCGCGGCGCCCAAGGGACGCAGGTCGTGGTTTCCGGGCCAATCGCGGCGCTCATTGGCGCAGCCATCCTGTTGATGTTTCTGACACCTATTTTTACGACCGGCGATCTGGCCTCCTACGAGGCGCGTCAGTTTCCGAAATACGCGCTTTCTGGCTGGACGCCGCGCGGCCTTTCTCGCGCGAAAATGGCTTCCGGCCTTCCCTTCATGCTGATATTGACCATGCTATTTTTTGCGCTCTTTGCACTTTCGTTCCTTGCCGTGGGCAAATCTGGGGACATCATGCATAGCGCGCACGTTGCGGCTGCTACAAACCCCAAGGCTGTTTCCCCCACTTACACGCCTTTCTCAAGTCGTGTCCCAGTTCCCCCCAGCGGGACCCAGAGCGTGCAAAAACCTCCGTTAAAAGCCTTTGTACCGGACGCAGGCGATTTTCCCCAGGCGGCCGTGGTCATCCTTGCTTCCGTATGCGGGTTCTCGCTGCTGTGCATCTTTCTTTCGATCGCCTTTCGCAGCCGCTGGGTCGCCTGGATGCTCGCCACGTTGTTTCTACTCATGATCTGGATACTGCCACAGATTGCGAAGTCGAACTGGACTCAGGACAGCGGCGCGGCCTCTTATATCGACTTATTCTATCTGGATCCCATACAGTCGATCGTTCAAATGGCCGAGCCAATGGACTATTTCCGGGGCCGACCGATGACATTTGGCGATATGCCGATGTGGCAGGTAACCACAGTTTCCTGGCTCCTTATCGGCGCGGGGTCGGTTCTCTTGATGCTGCCGTTCGTACAGAGGGAAAAGCAAAGAAACACGCCCATTCCCTATGAGGAACTCGTTGCGAACGCCTGACGGCGTTCTATCGCGGGACATGTAATATTTGCAAAGTCCGCTTCGATGGCCAATACAGGCCTGTATTCCGAAAGGAAGGTCCTCCATGAGTGTCGAGAACGTGTCCAGTCTTGGTTCGCCCTCCTCCCGGCTTGCGAGGACGTTGGGCGCGGCCACGCGTCGCGTTCGCACTTTGATGGCGATCCGTTATGCCGGGCGCGCCCTGTGGTGGAGCGCTCTCTTCGGACTGGTCTGGGTCGGACTTGAGAAATTGCGCATTCTGGAAGCTCCCTCGCCATGGCTGTTGGTGGGTGGAATAGCCCTTACCGTAGTTATCGCGCTCGGTATAGCGCTTTTTCGGCCACTGAGCGAACTGGATATCGCGAAGATGACGGAGCGCCGCGCCGATCTCAAGGAGCGTTTCAGCAGCGCACTGGAGTTTCGTGCCCAGGGCGTGGACGCCTCCACGCCGTTTTACCGTGAGCAGCTTAACGACGCGGACCGCAATGCCGCAGGGCTCGATCTCAAGCTGTTGTACCCCTTTCACCTATCATGGGAGCTGCCGGCGGGAATGGTAACGGCTCTCGCGCTCTTCCTTCTTTTCTATCTTCCTACATTGCCGGCTTTTTGGACACCGAAACAAAGGCGTGATGCGGAAGCGGTAAAAGTGCAGGGAATACAGATCGTCAAACTAAGCCAGGATACAGAAAAGGCAGCCGGTCAGCAGAAACTGGATGAGACCCGCAAGGCGGCGGCTGAAGCCCGAAAACTTGGGGAAGCGATGCGGAAGGGCAAGCTGGACAAGAAGCAATCCCTCGTTGAAATTCAGAAGCTGACACAGAAAATGGAGCAAAAGCAGCAGGAGCTGGCCAAATCCCTGCCACAAAAGTCTCCGGAAGCAGCGCGACAAGAATTTAAAAAATCGCTCGACAAGATGAACCAGGAAGCAGAGCAGGCGCAAAAGGAACATGCGAAAAAACTCGCGATCAACCAGCCAAGAGACATGAAGAGAGCCGGACAGAATGCGCAAAACCCGGAAACAAAAGCGCAGTCCGAAGCCATGAAGAAGGCGAATGAGGCGCTCAAGCAGATGGCGGACGCCCTGGCGAGCATGGATAATGGTCAGATGCAGCAAGCGATGGAGAAGATCGCGCAGCAGATGCAGTCCGGGCAGATGTCCAAGGAAGAAACGCAACAACTTCAAAAAGCGCTTCAACAACTTGCCAATGCTCTGAAGAACTCGCCGCAAGATAAGGCAGCCCAGCAACTCCAACAAATGGCGCAACAGATGGCTCAGAATCCCGCCGGTATGAGCCCTCAGCAGATGCAGGAGATGGCAAAAATGATGAACCAGATTGCCAAAACCATGGGCCAGAATCCGGGGATGGGTAAAACGATGCAGGACCTGCAGATGATGCAGCAGCTTGCCCAGGCGCTGAAAGACGGCAGAATGACGATGGCGATGGGAAATGGAATGGGAAACAAACCGGGCGGAGGAATGTCCGGTAAGCCCAAACGAGGCCCTGGCAGCGGCTGGAACGGAATCGGTGGCCCCTCCTCGGCTATGAAAGATCCTGGCGCCACAAAGCCCAATATGGTCTCCATGGGCATCGCGGACAAGGTCAAAGGAGTGGGGAAAAGCGGTTCCGCAAAGGATCTGACGAAGTACCTTGCTGGAAACAGCCCTGCTTCGAAGCATATGCCGAATGGAAAAGTGGTGGGATCGCAGACTCAGAATGGGCAGGAGATCCAGATGTCCTTTACAGGCGATCCTGAGTCGGCAAAAAGTAACTCCCCCTATTATAACGTGTACCAGACGAGCAAGAAACAGGCGGAAAGCACGCTGAACAAGGAAAGTATCCCCGCAGTGTACAAAGATCAAGTGCGAAAGTATTTCGAAGAGATCCGACCCTGATCATGCAAAACAGGCGCCAAATAGTTATGGTAAGATTGACCCAAGGAGCGACATGAGCGACATCGAGCGGCAGACGGAGCAGTTTAAAGAGGATTTCCAGCGCATCAAGCGCGAAATCAGCAAGGTAATCGTGGGGAACGAGCCGATCATCGACGGCGTCCTGACCTGCCTGTTCGCAAGTGGCCATGCGCTGC
>JBBRKX010000079.1:0-10121 GCA_038231675.1 Chthonomonadales bacterium
ATGCGCCGGAATCCGCATACTGACGTATGCCGTTCAAACACAATTTTTCGGAGCGCTCGAAGAGCGTCTGCAGCACCTCATCGAAGGTATAGACTGCCGCCCGGCCGCCTCGGGTCAGAAACCGCGCCACATACGTCATGGCGACCGTGGATTTTCCGACCCCCGCCGGGCCGAGCAGAAGGGTCGTTGTGCCGGTTTCCAGTCCACCTTCCACCATCTTATCGAGGTTGTCGATACCGCTGGACATCACTTCCCTGGGCAAGAATTCCTTATGCTCCGAGGCGATCAGGCGAGGATGGACGACGATTCCGCCGTTCTGGATATCGTAATCGTGGTAACCATCATGGAATACCGATCCGCGTACTTTCGTCACGTATAGCCTGCGGCGCGCTCCCCCATAACCGGGCAAATGCCGTTCCATGACGACATTTCCTCCGACCAGGCTTTCCGGCTGGATATCGCCCAGAGGGCTTGTTTGATCGTCCAGCAGCAGCACGGTGATACCGCGATCCGCAAAGTAACTCTTCAGCGCCAGCATCTGATGACGGTAGCGGAGCGGCCGCTCGGCAAGAAGTCGCATTTCAGACAGACCATCGAAAACGACATGCCTCGGGTTTACGCGTTCTACTTCCGCAAAAATGGCCTTCGTCGTTTGTCCGAGTTCGACCTCGGAAGGATGGAACACGGTGTACTGATTTTCGCTTTTGAGGTTTGCCTCGGAGCGTGTGAGATCCGAAATTTGGATTGCCTCTAGATCCCAGTCGTGGGAGCGACAGGTGCGCAAAAGGTCCAGACGCGACTCCGTAAGGGAAATATAGAGACCGACTTCGCCATTGCGGGCGCATTCAAATAAGTACTGAAGCGCTGCAGTCGTCTTTCCCGAGCCGGGATTTCCCTGCAGAAGATAAAAGCCTGTCCGGAGAAAACCGCCATTCAAGATGTAATCGAGACCGGGGATTCCTGTTGAAACGAATTCGCTCTCGAGGGGTTCAGTTTGCGTCACCAACGCTCTCCTTTTCAAAACAATTGTGATACGGACGGTCAAACTCCATGTCTTGTTCCGCGCCTCGCATACGATCCCTATCAGAAATAACTTCTCCGCACTGCGCGATGCGAAAAGCATTCTTGCATTTCAACTTCCCGGCCGATGATCAATGTCCAAAGATTGATTCTAACCTATAACTTTCGGCTAACTGATGCGTACTCTTCGCGAACCTATGCGGGGAAACTTAAAATGTAGCCAAATTGTTGCTATTTTTTGGAAAACCAATTAGCATTGGCAGCAGACGCCTCTATGAACGCTTGACTCACAAAGCAAAAACGTCTATCCTTGTGACCAATGGGTGTTCCACCCGGGTTGCCCGGTCGGCGCCCAAAAAACTCCAGCGGATCTGGTTTCCCTGCTCCTCTCGCCATCCGCATAATGAGGAAAAAAGTGAATTTATCGGTACCCTCGAAGCTCTTTTATGTTTTCTGCGCCATCGCGCTCCTATTCTGTCCGTCGGTCGGTCCGGCATGGGCCGGTCAGAACGGGACGCTTACCCCGAAGTCGCTGGCCGCCGCGCTCGCGATGCATCCGACAGGCGCGGCGGCGACCGATCTGGCCGGTCAGATCCGCGACTGGTTCGGCGCGGGTGCATTAACGAAAGGCCCGGCGGCAAAGATTCAGGGTCTTACGGTCGCGTGGGCGATCGAAGCGCCCGGCGCCAGTTCAGCACCCTATGTCATTTCGCGAGATACTCCTTTCTATCGCACATTGCAGCGCATTCCCGGCACCGAAGTCTACGCTTACGCCACTACTCTCGAGAATGGAGCGCGCCAGGACTACACGTATAGCATCGATGGCAAGAGCATGGGCGGAGGCCATTTCGAGATCTACAGCGTCGATCCGGACAGCATCGTGAAGCCGGGCGTTCCGCAGGGCAAAGTGACCCAGATGCCGAAGTGGCATAGTCATGTCTTTGAAGGCACCGAGCGTAACTGGTGGGTTTACGTGCCCGCTCAGTACAAACCGGAAAGTCCGGCGTGCGTCATGATCTATCAGGATGGCGGCGGCTATGTGCGCAATGTGCCCACGGTTTTCGACAATCTGATCGCAAAGGGAGAGATGCCGGTCACCGTCGGCATCTTTATCGATCCGGGCACTTTCACCGCGAACGGCCAATCCGATCGCAGCTTCGAATACGATACACTGTCCGATCAATATGCCCGGTTTCTGCTGGAAGAGATCCTGCCGGAAGTGGAGAAGACAACGAAGCTCCGGCACGATCCCGCAAGCCGTGCCCTGGCGGGCCTGAGCAGCGGCGGCATTTGTTCGTTCACGGCAGCCTGGGAGCGGCCGGAACAGTTCAGCAAAGTCCTTTCCTGGATCGGCAGTTTTACCAACATCGCCAGCGGCAAAACCGTGCGTGAAGGCGGGCACAACTACGAGGCTCTCATCCGCAAAACCCCGCCGAAACCCATCCGCGTTTTTCTACAAGACGGAGATCACGATCTCGACAATGCGAACGGGAACTGGCCGCTGGCAAATCAGCAGATGGCGAAATCGCTTGCGTTCGCGCACTACGACTACAAGTTTGCGTTCGGTCATGGCAGTCATAGCCCGAGTCATGGCTATTCCATTCTGCCCGAATCGCTGCGCTGGCTATGGCGCGGCTATAAAGCCGAATAGAATCGGCCGGATCTCACATGCCTTTCCATTTTGATCCGCCACTTCTTCCCGTGCAGGCCGCGGCGATCGTTTTCCTTGCGATCGCCGCGTCTGTCGGCCTCTCTCTCCTTGTCGCGCACCCCCCCCGATCTTTTCCGCACGTGCTGCTTGCCGCGATCCGAACACTCATGGTAGCTTTCCTTGGCATCCTCTTCCTGAACCCCGTCCTTCCCGGCGCTTCCGAGCGAACACGGCACAAAGCTCCGTTCGCGATATTGATCGACACCTCGCGCAGCATGCAGACCCGTGATACGCCATCCATTTCCGGCTGGTCGCATCCCTCCTCACGCTGGGCGTCCGTCAAACATTTCGTCATCGAGAACTCCGCCCTGTTGGATGGGCTTTCGCAACGGTATGAACTTCGATTCTTCCGCTTCGAGGACCATCTCCTGGCATCCTCCCGGAAAGAGTTGTCGGCCCTTAGTTTGCCGCAGGGCGATCACACCCGCATTGGGGAGGCTCTCCAGCAGGCGGTCGGAGCTCCGGGCCTCCTCAGCAACTCTATTCCCCTCGGCGGTATCATGTTGGTTTCCGACGGCCGAGACAATGGCGCGATCGATGCTGTCGACGCAGCCCGTGGGGCGAGTGCATCGGTGTATACTCTCTGTATCGGTCGGGAAAAGGTGGGAACCCGGTTTCAACTGACGGCGCAAAGCCCACGGCTGATCGCCTCACCGGGACAGACCGTGGAGATCGCGGGCGCGCTGCGAACGACAAACGGGGCGCCCGCCAGAGTCACGATCGATCTGATCCGAGAAGGCCGGAAGATTCGTTCCAAAAGCCTCCGACTAACTGCTTCGACGACGGAGTTCGATTTTACGGTTGTGGAGAGGGGAGCCGGAAGCGTACGTTATTCCCTCTCCTGTGTCTCCTCCGGACTGCTGAAAGACCTGGAAAATGCCCATGCGGATGTATCCCTTACCGTCACCAGGGCGCGCATGCGCGTCCTGCTGCTGGAAGGATATCCCTCCTGGGACTCTAAATTCCTTGCCCAGACGCTGCGCGAAGACCCGGCAATCGCCCTGGACAGCATCTTTCAACTCACCGACACGCATCGATTTGCATTGAGCAGCGGCACGGACACTCCCATTCTTCATGTTCCGCAAACGCTCGAAGGCTTTGGCCATTACGATGCTATTCTGCTCGGGCAGGGCATGGAATCGTTCTTCAGCGCCTCAACGGCAGGCATTCTACGGCGTTGGGTGAGCGACAGGGGCGGTAATCTGGTATTCTTACGGGGCCAGACAGGCGAACGGATGCCTGCTTTCCGTGATCTCGATCCCTTCCTGTACGGCGACCGCGAACTTGCCGCCACAGGCGCTCGCCTGACGGATGCGGGACGATCTTTTCCTGGATTTCATATGGGCAATGGCGATGCGGACGCCGCGCTCCGCGCGCTGCCCGCCCTGTCCTCCGTTAATCAGGTAGAAAAAGAAAAGGCGCTTGCGGTAGTCCTCGCGCGGATTCCCAGCAGCGCAGGTCGTGAAGGCTCCGACATGCCCATTCTCGCATACCAGCGGTACGGACAAGGCGCCGTAGTGGCGGTTACGGGCGAGGGGCTATGGCAGTGGGCATTTCCGTCGCCGGACATTGAGAAATACGGACGCGTGTATCATAACTTCTGGACGCAGACGGTGCGCTGGCTCGTAAGTGGCTCAGACTTTCTGCCCGGACAAAATGTGGCTTTGCGCGCGGACCGAAGCGCATACACGGTCGGTGAGACCGCAACCTTACGGGGATTTCTGCGTGAGGAAGCCACCGGAACGCTTCCTAGAATCCGCATCGAGGGACCGGACGGAACTTCGGCCACCCTTACGCCAAAGAAGGAAGACGGAAGCACCGCCGATTTTTTGTCCACCTATCGTGTAGCCATCCCGGGAGCTTACAAAGCCACGGCGCTTCCGTCGGCAGGCGTTTCTCAGGATTTGCCCGCCACGGCGGATTTCTCAGTCCATTCTGGTCTCGACGAAGATTCGGATCGGACCGCCGACACGGCATTGATGGGCAGGATCGCTGCGGCGAGCGGTGGCAAGGCGATCACCGCCGCGGAGATTGGAAAACTCCCGGAGCGCCTGCGTATCGCGGAAAATGCATCGTCTAAAAATCGTGGGTCGCAAACAATATGGGACAGAAGTGGAATCTTCGTTCTGCTGCTCGGTCTTCTGACCTGCGACTGGGCGCTCCGGCGAAGATAAAGAGGTAGACGTTTCATGGGAAGAGTTTCGCGGGGTCTCCCGCTTGTATTGACTATCTTGATTGTTCTTGGGACGCTGGCGGGTCTGACTGCGGCCGCGCTTCGATGGCGCATCGAGGCGAGAAACCGACGCGTTGAGATAGGACTCGAATGGGATGAAGTCAACCGGCTTGCCCAAATGAACCAGATTTCGCTCGACAGCACCCTCGAGGATTTCCGGGCGAACGGAGCAACCACGCTCATTGTTCAAGAAGACACGATCACCGGACTGGAGCAGATCGGAGCGCTGACTTCCACGCGTGTCGCGTTGCCGAAAGGCGGAATGCGCACCGACGTCGTCACCGACACCATGGTGACCTTCCAGCGCATCGCAAGCAATTTTGCCATCCGCGGCATCCACGTGTATAAGGATCTCCCGGATTCGACGATTGCAGGCAAGAGCGGCACGCGTTTTCTGTCCCCCACGAGCACTGCCGACAAAGAGGAAGGCGCGCACTCCTTTTTCCTCCAGGTCGATTATGCCCTCCTGAGATCCAGCGGAGCAGGGCTCAATCCGGAAGGGTTGGCGGCAGCCAGACGACACCATTTTGCCATTGCGGGTCGGATCGGCAACTTCCCCGGTGTCACGCCTTATACGGCCGCCTCGGTTCTGAATAACCTGAAGAAGCAAGGCGTCTCGACGGTCATTTTCAGTGGAGACGATGCGCTGGGCTACCGAGGCCTCGAAAAGGAAACGGCTGCTCTGTTTCGTGATCCGTCGTCACGACCACGCACGGCGCTCGAGGAGAAGGTGATCCCCACGGGCCTAACCTATGGTCAGGTCGAATTCGGCAAGCAGCATGGCGACGAAGAGATTTCGGCCGCGCTGCATGGGGACTATGTGCGCGTCCACAGCATTCAGATCGCGGAAATGGGCCAGATGAAGCCGGAAGAAGTCATCGACCGCTTTGTAAAAGCCGTACGTGAGCGCAACATTCGATTCTGTTATGTGCGTCTGATTACCGCTGCTGGGCCCGCGCCAATCCAGACCAATGTCAAATACGTCAGGGATATCGCGCTGGGCATGTCTCAGGGCAGCTTACTCACTGGTGGGGGAATGAATTGGGGACCTGCGAAGCGGTTTGCCGAACTTCCGGTGGGAAGGCCGATATTCCTGCTCGTCGCACTGGGAATCGCGGGTGGCATCGTCTGGCTGATCCAGGTCGTCGCCCCGGCCCCGGAGCGCCTGCAGCGTCTCGTGCTCCTTGTGAGCATCCTGGTCTGCGTCGGATTGGCAACTGCGGCCGGCGAAATGGGACGTAAGCTTGTCGCGCTTCTCGCGGGCATCGTGTTTCCGGCAATTGCCTGCCTCAAGACTTTCCCGCGAGAAGGGGGAGCGTCTCAAGCCCGCCAGGGAGGCGAAATCTTACGTTCTCTGCGCGCCCTCCTTCTGGCAAGCGCGATCACGGCAGTTGGAATTATCCATGTGATCGGCCTGCTCGCCACCCGTCCCTTCATGATGCATGCAAACCAGTTCCTCGGGATCAAGGCGCAACATGCCGTACCGATCCTGCTCGTCGCACTGGTTGCGGTGGTTGGAGGAATCGGCATTCCGGGTGAAACGTGGAAACAGTTTCAAGCCCGTGTGGTGGATCGGTTCCGGCAGGCAATGGAGGAGCCGGCGCGCTTCGGATGGCTGTTGATTGGAATTGTCGCGCTCCTTGTACTCGTTTTCATCGTGGCTCGCACCGGCAACGACTCGGGGGTCGGCGTGTCCGGCACGGAACTGGAAGGTCGATCCCTCCTTGATCGCCTCCTGGTGGTGCGTCCACGCACCAAGGAGTTTCTGCTCGGACATCCTGCGTTCGTTCTGGCGGTGGCCTGGTGGTGGCGAGGGCGGCGGCGGCTTGCGATTCCGGCCTTCGTGGTCGGCAGCATCGGGCAGGTCTCGCTTCTCAATACGTTCTGTCATATTCATACGCCGCTGATCATTTCTCTTTGGCGCGATATAACGGGCCTCGTTCTTGGCGCCCTGATCGGGATCGCACTGTTTCGTATTCTAGAGATTTTTTTGCCCCCTCCATATCCCTTGCAAGATGGAGGCAGAGTCGATCAGGGTAATCAGGCGAGGAAGCGCGTGCCTCAGAGAGAGCTCTCCCACGAAACGGCGGGCACGGTGAGCGCGCCGAACTCTCTGGAGAGTGGGGCGCGGGACCGATAATATGCGCATCCCTTCCGCATCCAACATCCAGTCTCCCGTACAGATCGCGCTTTCCGGATATTATGGATGCGGCAACACCGGGGACGAAGCCGTCCTGGCGGGTATTCACCAGAGCATCGTTCGCCGGGCCGGAACTCAGGCGCGGCTTGTGGTCCTTTCCCAATCCCCGGCGCGGACCACCCAACTGCACGGTCTGGAAGCGGTCGATCGGATGCGTATGACGCAAGTGCGCGCCCTCCTGAAGGAATCGGACTTGCTGGTCTCCGGCGGCGGAAGCTTGCTACAGGATACAACGAGTTTGCGTTCCCTATTGTATTACCTCTGGATCGCCCAAATCGCCCTTGCCTGCGATACTCCTGTTATGTTTTACGCTCAGGGGATGGGGCCACTGCGACGCTCGATCTCACGGCTGCTGGTACGCGCGGTGGCAAACCGCGCCTCCGCCATCACCGTGCGGGATCAGGGATCCGCGGATCTTCTTTCCGAAATCGGCGTCGACCTGAACAAAGTGGTGGTCACCGCCGATCCCGCCTTTGCACTTGCTCCGGCATCTGACGCCGAAGTGGAAATGGCGTGGCGGGCAGAAGGGCTGCCGAACGGGCAGCCGGTGATCGGAGTGGCGTTGCGCCCATGGGGCGGATCGGGAGAATCCCCGGTTGCAAACTATGCCTTGTTGCTTACCGAGCTTGGAAGGCAAACAGAGTGCCGCATCGTATTGATCCCCATGCATGCAGGCGAAGATGTCACCTTCGCGCGGCAGGTGGCTTCGGAAACGGGCAATGCGGATGCCTTTCCCATCGTCCTGGGAAGCTATTCTCCGGGAGTAATCCTCGGGATTATCGCGCGCACCAGCGCGGTGGTGGCTCTTCGGCTCCATGCCCTGATATTCGCTATTCGTTCCGGTGTCCCCCCCTTCGCGCTGTCTTATGACCCCAAAGTGGATAGTCTGATGAAGACGGTCGACATGGCCGATTGCCTTGCCTCCTGGCGCGATTTCAATGCCCACGATGTTGCGGCCAGGGTCGCGAGCCTGGTGACCGCACGAGAGTTCCTCCGTTCGGAGATGCTCCCACGCGCTGCGCTCCTCGAGGAACTGGCATTAAGAAATACGGACTACGCGCTTGCCATAGCCCGCAGAACCCGGCAGACGCGGGCCAGGAGTTAAACTTGAAGCGGCCGAAATTATTTCTTGACCTTCTGCGTGAAAAATCGCGACCGAGGCAGGAACATGTCCTTCGCTTCGCGAACCGACAGGCATCGGGCTCCTAAATGCGGTGTCCCATCCGGTTGTCGTGAAATCGGACCTGTGGTATAATAGCGTTATCGCTTATACTCATAAGCATGCTTCCCCCGCTTCTCGAAAACTTCCGGCTCCAGGACGCGAACCTGCCCCCATGTTCCGCGTTTGGCCCGATCGATCGAAACGGTTTGCTCGCCGATTTCCCTGGCGCAGAGTGGACTTATGCAAAATTCCTATCACCGTCGTGCGTTTCTCCTGTTGTCGATCGCCGCGCTCCAACCTATGGTGTGCACGGGCGCTCATGCCGCCGAGACTCTGTGGGACGTCCTCGCCCGCACCCAGAGCGATCCAAGCGAAGCTGGATTGACCCAGGCGAATGGTATTTCGGGCAACCCGCGCGATCAGCGCTTCCCTCTGGGGCCGGTGCCTGGCTTTTCCCTGCCCGCGGATCAGGCAGGAGGCACGACAGGCGCGTCCCTCATCGCTTCCAACAAGGCAAAGAAGGGATCCATGTTCGGTCCCATTGGAAACTGGTTCGATCACATTCAGGCCATGACGGGCACTAAGATCCGGACGACCGGCCATAGTAACTTCACGTTTCTGCAGCAAAACGTATCAGGCGGAGCGGACGCCCTCACTAATCTGCAGAGCCAGCAGTATCTGGGGCGAGGAAGCGGCAACTTCTACAACGATACCGATCTTACGATCGATGCAACGGTCTTCAAATACCTGAATTATCAAACACGGGTTTCCAACAGTCTGTTCAATAACCCCAATGACAATCATGTCAAGCTGGATTATAACACCAAGAAGGTTCGGCTGGAATGGGGGGACCTGAATGCCAATTTCCAGGACAATTCCCTGATCGATTTCAACCGTTATCTGCATGGCACGCAGCTTACCACCCAGCTTACCAGCCATTTGAAGACGTCGGTTCTGTACTCACAGACCAAGGCAGCTGTCCAGACGATGGTCATACCCGGCAATAACTCGTCGGGACCGTATTTTGTTTATGCCGGGCAGATCGTCGAGGGCAGCGATCATGTGCGTATCGACAACAGGGACTTGATCAAGGGCACGGACTATACGCTCGATTCGTATAGCGGCCAACTAAACTTTCTCAAGGGCAATGTCGTCCTTTCCTCTTCGAGCATCGCCGTCTCCTTCGAATCATACGGCTACAATTCGGCGGTCGGCAATGTTTACGGGATGACCGGCAGCTACACGCTTCGCCCTGGCGTGAGTGCGGGCATAACCTACGTGGCCCAGACATCGCCCGCCGGCACGCTTGGAGCATCCACAACCGAGACACTGCCGGTTTCCGGTTCGCTCACTCAGGCGACCGTCAACGTTCTCTATCCGATTGATCCAAGCAGGTTGCCCCAGGTGTATGTGGGATCGAACACCACGGGCCTTCCCATCAATAACTTCCAGATCAACGCGGCCATCCCGAACCAATTGATTTTTCCGAACGGCATCGATCCCACCGCCCTCGCAAACGGCGTGACGGTCGTGTACTTTCCGGTCGTGAACACGACGGCCCCGGGCAACCGCAGCATTATGGGCTTCAACCTCCATACGGCGATGGGGAAACTGGGAAACCTTACCTTCGAGACGGCGAACTCCGCCCTCACCCTGTCCGGAAAGAACGTCTCCGGCCAGGCGTATCAGGCGACCATGGACTTGAGTCCGTTTAAATCCTTTCACTCGCGGGTCACGTTGCGGGATATCACGCCAAGCTTCTCCTCTATTCAGAGCCCGGGTTTCAATCGAAACG
>JBBRKX010000080.1:0-10071 GCA_038231675.1 Chthonomonadales bacterium
CGGATCAGGGGCTGCTCGTCGTTCAGGTGGCCGCTCCATTGATCTCCCTTATCAGCGGGAAAGTCCACAATAGTGTGGATGACTATGGCTGGGCGGAAATACACGGTCGTGCAGCGGCCTGGTGCGCTTGCGTGGGCGTGGTGGGAGGGCAGACGGTCGGGCTGATGATTTTCGACCATCCAGATAACCCGGGACATCCGTCGGCATGGGCGGCCCGTGCAGATGGCTCCCTTTCACCAGGCGGGTTCGCCTGGAAAACGTTGGAACTCGGCCCTCGTGCCGCGCTGGCGTTTCGTTATCGGATCCTCGTTCACCGGGGCTTTGTGGAAGCGGGTTGGCCGGCCGCGCGGTTCGCGGAATATGTCGCCGCAAACGTATGATGCGTGCCACGGATAGGAAATCAAGAAGCCATTGACAGAATCGCTCCTGAACGTAACGAATCTACGCACGGAATTCCGAATCGGAGGAGAGCAGATACCCGTGGTGCGCGGGATCTCTTTTTCGGTTCAACAGGGTGAGACAGTCGGGCTGGTGGGAGAGTCTGGCTCCGGCAAGAGCGTAACGGCCCTCTCTCTACTCGGTCTCCTACCCGATCCGCCCGCGCATATCGCCGGGGGCTCCGTTCGTTTGCAGGGCGATGAGCTCGTCGGAAAACCAGAGAAATTCTTGCGTTCGGTGCGCGGCGCCCGGATCGCCATGGTTTTTCAAGACCCGTTCGCGTCTCTGAATCCCACCATGACGCTCGGCGAGCAGATTGCGGAGCCTATTCGCCTGCACAAACATCTGGGGCGCCGCGAGGCGAAGCAAGAGGCGCTCCGGTTGCTGCACGCCGTACGCATCCCCTCGCCCGAAACACGGTATGGACAATATCCGCATGAAGTGTCCGGCGGGCAGCGGCAGCGAGTGATGATCGCCATCGCCTTCGCGTGTCATCCTGCCCTGTTGATCGCGGACGAGCCGACAACCGCTCTGGATGTTACCGTGCAGGCCCAGATCCTGGGCCTGATGGCGGATATGCAGCGCACCACCGACACAGGCATCCTGCTGATTACCCATGATTTTGGAGTTGTGGCGCAGGTCTGCGACCGCGTTCTCGTCATGTATGCCGGACAGATCGTGGAAACCGGAACCACCGAACAGATCTTTCGCGCGCCAAGTCATCCGTATACGCAGGGCTTGCTAGCTTCACTCCCGCAATCGGGGAAAGACAGAACCGGTCACTTGCAAAGCATGCCCGGGCAGGCGCCCAATATCACGGAACTTCCGACGGGTTGTCCCTTTTACGCCCGATGTCCGCATAGGATGCCCGATATTTGCCCTATCCATGAGCCGGAAGCCTTCGAAACGGAGCCGGGCCATGCGGCGCGATGTTACCTCTACGATCCGACGCTCCCCGTCGCGATGCGGAGGTCCATATGAATCTTCCTCCGCCCAGGCTGGAAGTAAAGGGACTTAAGAAGCACTTCGAGATCCATCGCACCCGGGGATTGCGGATGGTGCATGAGGTTGTGCGGGCTGTGGACGGCATCGACATTACCGTAATGCCTGGAGAGACCGTAGGGCTCGTCGGCGAAAGTGGCTGTGGTAAGACCACGGCAGGCCGCGCCATTTTACGCTTGCTGAACCCGACTGCGGGATCGGTCGAACTCGACGGGATCGACCTTCTGACCTTGAGCAGCGAGGAATTGAGGAAGGTCCGCCGCCGCCTCAATATCGTTTTCCAGGACCCTTATGCGGCGGTCGATCCCCGGATGCGTATCGGGGAGATCGTGGCCGAGCCTCTCAGAGCCCATGGCATGGCCGCTTCGCGCACCGAACGTTTAACGCGCGCAGCGGATTTACTCCAGTCCGTTGGGCTCTCCCCGGACCATGTAAATCGCTATCCCCATGAGTTCTCGGGAGGTCAGCGCCAGCGGATCGGCATCGCCCGCGCCATTGCCACCGATCCCGCCCTGCTGATTCTCGACGAGCCAATCTCCGCGCTCGACATCTCAGTGCGCGCCCAGATCCTCAACTTGCTGGCCGACTTGCGCGAGGAGCGCGGACTTTCGTATCTGTTTATCGCGCACGACCTCGCCGTCGTCCATCAGTTCTGTGACCGTGTCGCCGTCATGTATCTAGGCATCATCGTCGAGCACGGGTCGTCCGAACAAGTTTTCCGTTCTCCGAAGCACCCCTATACGCAAGCATTGATCGCTTCCATTCCTTCCCCGGATCCTGCAAAGCGGACGGCATACAATGCGGTCGAAGGCGATGTCCCAAGCCCGGTCAACATCCCTTCCGGCTGCCGATTCCGAACACGTTGTCCGCTTGCTCAGGAGATCTGCGCCCGCGAAGTTCCCCCGCTCCGTGACCTCGGCGCGGGCCGCCTTGCCGCCTGCCATTTCGCCGAACCTGACTTCTGAAATCGATACTGCTTATCCGCGCTCCATGTGCCTTCAATCAGGAACGGACCCTGAAAGGGAAATCTATAGCGCGTGTCGAATCGGAGCCGCACTCCATCCTTGATTTGACTTAAGAGAGATCCACAAAGCACCATGATACGAAACAATATAGCGGTACCCGCCTGGTTGCGCGCACTGATGTGTAAACAAGCGGTACGCATTGGCCTCCCCCTACTTTTGACGATGGCGGCACTCCACGTCACAGCCGATCCAGTCGTATCGGTTGCCGGGCCGAAAGGCGTCTGGGTAGGGCAGGACGGCCACGACTTCACCAGTCCCGCGCCGGTTTTGCAAAGTAACGATGTGCAGGACGTCCACCTTGTGGTGATGGGCCTGCCGACAGAACGCCGGATCGTTACCGCCAAACTTATCGGTTACGGCGGAGGAGAGTGGAACTACAACGGGTCTCAGGGATCCTGGAAAATCAAGATGGATCGCGACACGGGATCCGCAAACGCAGACTTTTATTTTGATCCGGGGACCTTCGACACCCTCCGGCAATGGAACCTTGACATCACCTTCGACAACGGCGAAAAGACAAACGTTTCGTTTGCAGGCGCTCATACCGATCCTAACCGGCGTATGCCGAACGCATCCTTGAAGGCGGTCTGGTTGGGACAGGATGGAGCGGACCGGACCGGCAGAGGTCCCGCGGTGGGACCGGACGGACATCAGGACATTCACATCCGTCTGTCGCATCTCTCTCCCAAAGTGGCGATTGAATCGCTGGAAGTCTCCGTTAGGGACAGTCAACGCGGAGGCATGTCGCATGCCGTCATTGGATCCTCGAAGCTTCCACCCCACGACGTAGAATGGTCCTATGGCCTCAATCGGTCCGGAGTTTGGAACGCGGAGGTCATCCGGCATGCGGACGATCCTTCCCAGGCCGACCTCTACTTCAGCCCCGACAGGGATCTTATAGGCAAATCACTCCAATTGAGGCTCACTTATGTTCCCGGCCAGGGGGACATGACGACCGTCGTGGCAGGGCATACCGATCCCTTGCTGCCTGTTCCGATGCCTATGATTTTGGAGGTAACCCACGCCCGGCTGCCCGTGATATGGAAGGCGCAGGATGGTGAAGGCTCCCATCGTGGAGATATCCACGTCCGTATCGAGGGTCTATCAGGTGGAAAGCTTACGGCGGTCGCACTCAGCGATTCCGTGGGCGGGATATGGACGTATACATCTGGAGTTGCTCCCCCACTCTACGTCCCCCCCGCTGGAGAAGAGATTCAGCCTCCCCTTCCCCTGGATCTCAGAACCGCCCGAGGTAGTCATACCGCCGACCTGTTCTTCCCACCCTTCCGGAACGAAGCATCTACGCGCATGACGCTGCGCCTGATTTATGCAGAGGGTCCATCGGTAGTAACCCAGTTTGCAGGCGGAGAGTGTGACCCGTATCTACGCGGCATAGCGCCGGATTCAAGTCGTGTGGTCGCGCATCCGGGAGAGGATTTGAACGTTTTAGCGAACCGTTACGGCATGGTACGGCTGTCGCCCGGAACGTATCGGCTTAATCGTGCGCTCGAACTAAATCATTCGGTGACGATCTCGGGTGAGCCCGGCGCAATCGTCGCGTTTTCCCAATCGCCCGGCGATCGAAACTTATGGCAGACTGCAGTGAAGATCGGATGCGGCAACACCACTCTCGAAGGGTTCGCCATTCGATTTGCCACTCCGATCCATTGGCAGGCGGAAGATTACATCAATGGCGCTGCGGTTCTGGGAACAGTCAAGCAGACTCCCGGGCACGAGGATCCCGGCTGCAATATCGTCGTGGCGAACATGGATATCGAGTCCTCCCCCCTCGCGCCGGGAGCCCCGCCGGATGATCCGGCGTGGGCCATTCCGCTTGCGAACGGAGGCAAGGTTCCGAGCACGCCGCGGTTGATGCGTTTCCTCTGGGCGACGAGCGGCAAGATCACCAACAATATCCTTCGCGGCGGAACCTGCGATGTCATGCAGGGGCCGTGGGTGATCGCCAACAACGATTACCGAGGCACTACACCCGGGGCCTTTACGTATGACGTCTTCGCCGCGCACTACTGCCACGATGTCAGCGTCCTTCACAATCGCATCCATGTCGTGGGAGCCTCCGGAAAGACATGGCGGTTTCTGACCATGACGCAGGCGGGCGATCATGATATCATTCAGGATAACGATGTCCAGGACATTGGGATACATGATACCGACACTGTCCCCAATCCGAATGCTCCGGAGATCCTCCTCACGGAAGCGTATCGTCTCCATTTCGAGGGAATACCGGCCTTCCTCTCCTCGCATGGTATGGTGATTGGAATCCCTGCTCTGCAAGGGTCGCCGGTCCGAGCAGGAAATGTCGTTTCCATTCTAAACGGGCCTCAGGCGGGAAAGTATTTCAGGATCGCTCAGGCCATCGCTCCCACGATCTTCCTGATGGATACCCCTTTGCCTGCCGGCCATTATGATGTATCCATTGCAACGGGTTTCGTTGAAGAAGATTATGAGCGCAATACCATCGATATGCGGGGCAGTTCGGCTTCCGCGGATTTTGTCCTCGCAGGGAACCAATATGGTCCGCGCATCATCGGCAACCATATGCTCGGCGGCAATGACTCGCTCATTCTATCGGCGACTCCCACGGAATCGCCCAACATCTGGGGATGGTCGCACGCCCCATTGCTGGGAGCGGTCGTGGAGGACAACACCTTTGAAGACGCGGTTCGCGGAGGGACCCTGCATGTGGAACACAATCCGCGCTACATTAAATCGAATTCGGATCGGGTCTATATGACCGCCGAGTTGCGAAACAATAAAGTCCGCTGGTCCGATGATTTTTTTGCGGGACGGATTGAAAAGACGGCACGGGACACAGGTTATATAAAGCTTGGGGACCCCAACGGCATGGATCCGTCGGAGTTTCTAGCCCAGGTGTTCGATAACCAGATTCTGAGTTCCCGAATCTATCCTGATGTTAAGGCGTTGAAGGTCATTTCCGCCAGAGTAAACGGCAAGGACGTTGTTGCCCCCTCTATAAAGTCTGAATCCACTCCTCACTAATAACTCACCTTACGCAGCCGAGCTATTCCTCCCTCTAACGCCAGCTGACGATGGTGAACCAATAACTACAGTTCATTTTGATCGGTAATAGAAACCGATATTCATTTCGTGTATTGTCAGAATTGATAATTCGCCTCACAGTGCGTATGGCAAGCATATTGGAACGTTCGTTTTGCCGGCGGCATTTTGCTTTGAGGTCCGATCCAGCACACATATTGCGGCGAATAATTGTCGCAAAGCAACAAGGAGAACGAGATGAGATCTCTGTTTCGGCTGCTCGCAGCTACATTCTTGGTATCCGTCACTGTTTTGACGTGGGCACAAGCGCCAGATTCAAATGCTATATACCAGTCCAATTTAATCCCGGGCGACCTTGGAGACCCGGTGGCGCGGGCAAAAATGATAGAAAACTATGCCCGGGAGCGCAAAGGACAAGAGCAACGCCTCCAGGCAAAAGAAGCGCTCGAGCGAGGCGACACCGCCAAAGCCTTCCTATTGCTTCAGCAGGCGGTAAGCAACAATTCAACAGATGATGAATCTTGCGTTCTCCTTTCTTATTTCTACATCCAGAAAGGACAGCCCGATGCCGTGATCGCAACCCTGGATCCGATTGTCAGCCCTCCCCCCTTGACCTCAATCAGCATGGGACAAGAGCCGACTGTACGGATGCTGTATGTTCTTGCTTTGCTGGAGCGCCAGGCGTGGCGCAAAGCCGTGGCCTGTTATCAAAAGACCTGGAGCCCCACTTACGATCCAATATCCGGGTCTAGAGCCGAATCTCATCTGTGGCACTTGCCTGGGGGAGGCCCGGAGCACTCCTGGCCGGACATAAGGTTTAGCGCGGACACTCCCGACTATAAGGGCATGCGGGCACAGGCGCATCTCATTCTTGGGACGAGCTTGCCCGCCTGTATGAAGGAAAAGGACCAATTTCCCTACATGCTCGATCATTTGCGGCAGGTGCTGCAGATCAATCCCAACTCCCTGGATGCCCACTTCGTTACTGGGTGGCTGCTCGCCAAGAAAGAACGATTTGCGGAAGCGCGGGCCGCGTATGCCTCCGCAATAAGATTGGCTGATCCTGGAGCGCAGAAGGAGATCGCCGAGGAGCTCAAAAAGCTAAAAACAGACGAAGACGCTCAAGAGCTCATCAAGGCCAATCAGGCGGCGAAGGCGAAGTAACTCACGTTATGCAGGTGAGCTGTTCGGTGGCCACCACGAGATCGGCGCAATGAATTGCTCCGCTGGGGGCGCTACGCGATGAGGGTTAGGAGGCGGTTACCCAACCTCCTTCCCTCCCCAAACCGTACGTGCGGATTTCCCGCATACGGCTCTGCACCCGTTAGCCCTTCCGGGCGGGAGAGGCCATTCGTCGCTGAATGTAGCGAGCTTGCAGATCGCTCGGCCATTGCAAGCCGAGTTTACGAAGCGCAGCGTTTGGGAGTGCATGCTTCCACCACCGGCGTTCCGCCACCAGCATAGGACTTCAGTCCGCTGGGCAGATAGCGACGTTCCGGCGAAATGTTCGTCTGCGTAAGATGGGCTAATAATCATAACAGACCGGGTTTTGGCCTGTAGTTCCCACCCGGTCTCCCTACTTTTCCACGCATCGGTTCGCCTTTCCAAATTGCGGCGCAAGCGGTTGCGATCATTTATGGGAAATAAGCGCTCCAGTCTCCCCAAAAGCGCTTCACCTCCCGCCCCCCACCCTTACATCCCACCCGCCCGACGTGCAGGCACCTATATTCACCCAGACTCTAGATATAGGGGTAGACAGATGTACCCCTCAATACCGATAGTGTAAAAAAGAGAGATTCCGGCTCAAAAAAAGCACGCAAGCACGCAAAAAACACTTGACACCAAGCGTGCTGCCACTGTACAATGGGGCAGTGAGGGGTAAGCAGGTGGTAAGTTAGGGGAGACTGAGGGAAAACTTGATCCCAACCAGTCACAGAAACCAGTTTACTTATCTTGAAAGTTTAAAATCAGACCGAATGTCGATCAGTTCCCCTTCTTTACGCATGTGGGGTCGATTCGAACATAGCCTGGATGATAAAGGCCGTGTGATCGTTCCACAAAAGTTTCGAGAGAAGCTCGGCGAGGAGTTTGTCCTCACCGTTGGGCCGGGACGCCACATTCGTGTCTATCCCATGCCGATCTGGGAAGCCATGGAAGAGCAGCTTGTCAGCGAAAATGTGCATGACGAACTGAACCCGGATTTGATATTTCTTCAAAGAATGTTCGGCAACTGCGAATTCGCGAGTTCGGACCAGCAGAACCGTCTTTCCATTCCGCGCCATCTGCGCGAATGGGCCAATCTGCGTGAAAGTGAGCCGGCGATCATCATCGGGAGCGGAACCCGACTGGAGTTATGGAGCCGCGCGAACTGGGAAACGTATAGCAACGAGTTTACCGAAATGAATGCCGCCCGCGCGGCGAGAGGGCGACAAAACGGTGATATGGGCCGACACGATTCTCCCGACGTCGCGGACGCGGTGGAATCCCGGGGGGACAGCGCCCCACTGGCGCATTGATCCGTCGTGAAAGAACCTGGTGATGTCGCAGTCAGCTTCCAGCAACTATCATGAGCCCGTCATGCTCCGGGAAACATTGGAGTTTCTGGAAGTCGCGCCCGGAAAAACCATTTTGGACGCGACACTCGGAGGAGGCGGACATTCGGAAGCGATCGCGCGCGACCTGCAATCGAATGGCGTCCTGATCGCATTCGACCGGGATATCGAGGCCATCCAGACCGCTGAAATGCGCCTGACGCCATTTCGCGCCAGTATCAACATTATACTCCTTCACTCGGATTTTGGCAATATGGCGGCGGCGCTCGATGCTTCCGAGGCCGGCCCTGGCGCGATATTAGATGGAGTTTTGTTCGATCTGGGAGTTTCATCGCACCAACTTGATTCGGAACGTGGATTCAGCTTTCGACGGGACGAGCCGGTCGATATGCGGATGAATAGGAATTCCGGGCAAAATGCGCGCGAGTGGCTCGCAAACGCGGAGGAAGCCGAAATATCCAGGGTGCTGTGGGACTTCGGGGAGGAGCGCTGGGCCAGGAAGATCGCCCGCGCCCTCATCGACCATCGGCAAAACGGAACACGCATCGAAACCACGGGCCAGCTTGCGGCGATTGTGGAAAAGGCGGTTCCGCGTTCTGCCTGGCCAAGAGACATTCACGTGGCTACGCGAACCTTCCAGGCGATCCGCATCGCGGTCAACGATGAGTTGGGGCAGCTTGAGCGCGGTCTGGAAGAGGCGATCCGCAGACTGAGAACAGGCGGGCGCATCGTTGTCCTCAGTTACCATTCGTTGGAAGACCGGATCGTGAAGCAGACCTTTGCGCGCGCCGCTGGAAAGACCGCGTCCGCATCCGGATACTCTCCGGCAGCGTTCTTGATCGATCCAAATGCGGAAGAACCGATGCTCAGCCTGCTGACACGCAAGCCCGTTTCGCCATCGCCCGAGGAAGTCGTTAGCAATCCACGCGCGCGCAGCGCCAAGCTGCGGGCAGCCATTCGAGTATAGCCAACCATGTCCATCGCACAGCGACACAATGGAGCGACCGCATTTCGTTCGAGCCCGTCCGGCTATGCCGTGCGCGCGCAACCGGCGCTTGATCCGCGCCGGGAGCCGCTCACGCCCCGTACAACGCCCGGGCAAAGACGTCGCGCTGGAAAAGCGTCCGCCGTCCAATCGAGGCAGCGTGGCCAAAATATGGCCATGATCATGATGGTGGTCACGGCCGCCGTCATCGTGACCATCGGCCTCGCCTACCTGTCCGGTTACGCCCGGCTTACCCAGGAAGGCTATCACCGGGCAAAATTGAAGGGCATGCTTCGACAGGAGCGTGAATTGGCGCAACAGTGGCGGCAGCGCCAGGCGCTCATAACCGCTCCGGCAAGTATCGAACAAAAGGCGATCACCATCGGAATGGTGCGCTGCGACGACAGGAAGACCGTTACGGTGCCACGGATGGGCAATTCTCAACCATAGAAGCTGACCCTCAGGGGCAAGGCCGCGGGAGGTCCAGATGGCTGTTCGTAATTTAGGACAGGGCGATTTTCTGCCTCGGCGCGCGGACCGCGCCTTTCTGACCATCCTGGTCTTTTACCTTTTCATTGTCGTGCGACTGCTTTACCTCCAGGGAGCGCAGGGACCCGAGATTCGAATGGAAGCCACGCGGATGCGCGAGCAGCGGATCCCCATGCATGGCCATCGCGGAATGATCCTGGACCGTGATGGCCGCCCCCTCGCCGTGAGCCTCTATTCCGGAGTCGTAGGTTTCGATCCTGTCGCGACACACTTCGATACCTCCAATCCAAAGAAGCTCCAGGAAAATGAGCACGCGCTTCAGGTAGCCATAGCGCGCGTCGCACAGATACTGAATATATCGAAAACAGATCTTGCCGCGCGCGTTCACCGCGCCCGTACGGCGTCAGATGAAATGCGTGTTCGGTTCGTTCCGATCAAGAAGGACGTTTCCCTGGAACAGGCCCAGCTGATTCGCGATACCCGTCCACGCCTGATCGGATTTGGAATTTCGGATGGGAGCAAGCGCGTCTATTCCAGTGGA
>JBBRKX010000081.1:0-10048 GCA_038231675.1 Chthonomonadales bacterium
GAGCCGGAAGCGGATTGGGCCGGGGGATCGCTCTCTACATGGCGGCTCACGGCCATGGCCTGATTCTGGTGGATCGTGATGAAGGCGGACTTAACGAGACCATCGCTCTGCTCGATAAGGACGCTTCCTGCATCACGGCCAAATGCCTGGACGTCTCCTCGGCGGAACAGATCGAGCGTTTTCTCGCCGACCTGAATGGAGAGCGGGTTGACGTGCTCATCAACAATGCCGGGCTGCAGCATGTCGCGCCGATCGAAGACTTTCCGGAAGAGCGGTGGGATGTCTTGCTCGATGTCATGCTGAAGGGGCCTTTCCTGCTCAGCAAAGCCGTGCTTCCGGGGATGCGGAATAGCGGATATGGTCGTATCATAAATATCGGTTCGATCCACTCGCTCGTTGCGTCGCCGTTCAAGGGAGCGTATGTCGCGGCCAAACACGGTCTGCACGGTCTCGCAAAAGTCATCGCCCTGGAGACCGGCGACGTCGACATCACCGCCAACACCATCTGCCCCGCCTACATACGAACGCCGCTGGTCGATGCCCAGATCGCGGCACAGGCGAAAGCAAACGGTATGTCGCAGGCCGATGTCATCGAGAAGATCATGCTCGAACCACAACCCAAAAAAGCGTTTATCACCATCGAAGAGGTCGCCGCGACGATCGCATTCCTGATGAGCCGGGAAGCACGCAATATCACCGGCCAGACCATCGCGATCGATGGCGGCTGGACCGCACGATAGTCTTTCAGGCTGTCCTGCATAGAGTGAGTGAAACGCACATAGAGTGAGTGAAACGCATGTCTGACGAAAGTGATCTCCACCGAATACGAGAGCAGTTGCAAACCCGAACGCCTGCCGCGGTCTGGGCCGAAGTACGGCAGACATTTCATCAGGGCGAGCGAAGCTTCGATCGGGACCTGCGCGCTTTTAAAGAGTGCTTCGGCGAAAACGTCCTTACCGCAAGACCAACCGTGCCCGCATGGACGCCTGCGCCGGAAATGATCGAACACGCGAACGTGACAAACGCCTGCGCCGAACTCGGCCTTGCAGACTACGACGCCCTCCATCGCTGGTCGGTAGCCTCCCGCGAAGCGTATTGGTCGTACGTCCTGCGGCGGCTGTCCATCCCACTGCGAAAGGACGCGGATCGCTTGCTCGACGCTTCTTCACCGACCGCTCCCGTATGGTTTCCCGGCGCACGCATGAATATCGTCGAGAGCTGTTTTGCGGCGGGCGATGAGACAACGGCCATCGTTTATTCGGACGGGACCGATTCGTTACAGACGACTACGGTGGGCGCACTCCGTAATCTCGTAGGGCAGATCGCATGTTCGCTTACTGTAACGGGGATTCAACCGGGGGATAGGATCGGCGTGATACTGCCGATGACACCGATGGCGGTCGCCATTTATCTCGGGATCATCGCGGCGGGCGCGACGGTCGTTTGCATTCCGGAGAGCTTTGCAGCCCCGGAGATGGAAGTCCGCCTGCGTGTAGCCGACGTAGCGCTTGTCATCACTCAGGACGTCCTCGCACGCGGCGCAAAGATCCTCCCGCTCTACGAACGCGTATGCGCCGCCCGCCCGCCTTCCGCAATCGTTATTGGACATGCCGGCCCGCTCGCAGTGTCTCTCCGGGAGGGCGATGGGGAATGGTCTGCATTTCTCGGGGCGGACAACTCGTTTGAACCGGTGGAGCGATCTCCCCAGGATCCGATCTGCATTCTCTTTTCTTCGGGAACCACGGGGGACCCGAAAGCCATTCCGTGGGACCATACGACCCCGATCAAATGCGCCGCCGACGGTCACTTTCACCAGGACATCCATGACGGCGATGTCGTGTGCTGGCCGACGAGCCTGGGCTGGATGATGGGGCCGTGGCTGATATTCGCGTCACTTATGAACCGGGCTACGATCGCTCTTTTCGGTCCGTCGCCACTGGATGCCGGCTTCGGCAAGTTTGTACAGAACGCCCACGTGACGATGCTGGGAACGGTGCCGGCCATGATGCGCGCCTGGCGGTACAGCACATCTATGGAGCCCTTCGACTGGTCGCACATACGATCGTTCAGCGCGACCGGCGAGTGCTCCAACGCCACCGACATTCTGTACCTGATGTACCTCGCAAACTACAAGCCAGTGATCGAATACTGCGGCGGCACGGAAATCGGAGGCGCATATATCACGGGAGTGGTCGTCAAACCCTGCATCCCTGCGACGTTCAATACGCCGGCGCTGGGAATCGACTTCGATATCCTGGACGACGCCCGTCGCCCGCGCGATGTGGGGGAAGTCTTCCTGAAAGGGCCGTCCATCGGTCTCTCGACCCGACTCCTCAATCGCGATCATGACGCAACCTACTTTGCGGGAACAGGCTATGACGTGCACGGCTGGCCTTATAGACGCCATGGAGACGAACTCGCCGCCCTCCCGGAAGGGTATTTTCAGGCGCTGGGCCGGTGTGACGATACGATGAACCTCAACGGGATCAAAGTAGGCTGTGTGGAGATCGAACTTGTCGTGGGGCGTTTGGACGGGGTTATGGAAACGGCGGCGGTCGCCATAACGGACCATGCCGGCGGCCCATCGCGCCTTGCGATATTCGTTGTGCTACGGCCCGGAGCCGACATTTCTGCGGACGATCTCAAGGAGCAGATGCAGCAGGAAATCAAGAACAGATTGAATCCCCTTTTTCATATCGATGCGGCCCGCATCGTTGCTTCGCTTCCAAGAACCGCATCCAATAAGATCCTGCGTCGCCCATTGAGGGAGCAAGTTCCGCCTGGTTAACACCATGAAAGACACGACAACAGAAACAGACGTTTTTATAGCCTCCTGCGTGCGAACCCCCATCGCCAGCTTCAACGGATCGTTCGCGGAGATCCCCGCGCCTCAGCTCGGCGCCCTTGCGATAAGGCAAGCGATACTGAGAGCCCAATTGCCCGCGGAGTCCATTAACGAAGTTTTCATGGGGTGCGTTCTGACTGCGGGACTCGGGCAAAACCCGGCCAGGCAGGCGAGCATCCACGCGGGCATCCCTCACAGTGTCCCTGCGACAACGCTGAATAAAGTATGCGGCTCAGGTCTCCAGGCGGTGGTTCTGGCCGGCAGATCCATACGCAGCGGCGACATCGACATCGCCGTCGCGGGCGGAATGGAGAACATGACACGGGCACCGTACCTGCTTGCCAAAGCGAGGGGTGGCTACCGGTTGGGCAATGCGGAGATGATCGACGCTCTGATGCACGACGGGCTTCTCGACGCTTACACACAGATTCCGATGGGCGTTTACGCCGAAACCTGCGTTGCGGAATTGGGCTTCACACGGGAACAGCAGGATGACTTTGCCATTGAGAGCAACATGCGCGCCCGCGCGGCGATCGAATCCGGCGATTTCGCGGCGGAGATCGTCGCTGTTGAGGTGGCACGTGGAAAAGAAACGGTCGAGATTTCGCAGGACGAGCAGCCAAAGCGCTTCGACGAACAAAAGATGCGACGTTTGCGCCCCGTTTTCGCCGACGATGGAACGGTGACCGCCGGCAATGCTTCGAGCATCAACGATGCGGCCGCCGCAGTGGTCGTGGCATCACGAGCGGCATGCAAAGCGCATGGCATCCGGCCCGTCGCCCGGATCCTGGGCGCGACGTCGGCCGGCGTTGCTCCAGAATGGTTCACGCTCGCGCCGGTAGACGCGGTGCGAGCACTCCTGACGAAACGGGATCTCACCGTGGCGGATATCGATCTCTTTGAAATCAATGAAGCCTTTGCGATGGTCGCTCTGGCTGCCATGAAACAGTTGGATATCCCGCATGAAAAGCTCAATGTGCATGGCGGAGCCGTCGCGCTCGGTCATCCGATCGGGGCCAGCGGCGCCCGTATTCTGACCACGCTCATCCATGCACTCGCTTCGCGCGGCGGCCGGATCGGCATTGCGGCAATATGTATTGGCGGCGGTGAAGCTGTCGCGATGGCAGTCGAGCGGTTACAAGATTAAAACGGTATTCGCATCCGCACATTGTCGATTTCGCCGTCTCTTATTCGATAAATAGGCAGAAGGAGACAAAACCATGACGCTGCATTCCATCGTGCCCATGGCTGCCGGGCTTATCCTGGCGGCATCGGCGCTTGCATTCCCTGAGACTGCTTCCACAAATCCCGTCAAAACTGGCTACGCGCCGGTCAACGGTCTCGAACTCTATTACGAGATTCATGGGACTGGTGCTCCATTAATACTTCTGCATGGCGGCGTGGGCACCATCGAAATGTTTGGTCCGAATCTGTCTTTGCTGTGCAAAACGCGGCAAGTCATCGCCGTCCATCTGCAGGCCCATGGACACACGGCCGACATCGACCGTCCGCTGCGCTATGAGTTCATGGCGGATGATATCGCGGCATTGATGAAATACCTCGGGATTGCACAAGCAGACGTTCTGGGTTATTCGCTGGGCGGAGGCGTTGCCCTACAGACCATAATACGATATCCTCATCTGGTGCGTAAAGTGGTCCTTGTTTCGGCTGTCTGCCGACGGGACGGATGGTACCCAGAGGTCCTCGCCGGCATGGAGAACCTGGGGCCTGCTGCCGCGGAAGGAATGAAACATAGCCCCCTCTATTCGCTCTATCCGAACGTCGATTGGGCAGGGCTATTCACCAAACTCGGGGATCTTCTCAGGCAGGACTATGATTGGTCTCAAGATGTGGCGGCCATCAAAGCGCCGGCGATGATCGTTTTCGCCGACGCCGATTCTATGCGGTTGACACATATTCTGGAGTTCTTCCGGCTTCTCGGCGGCGGCGGAGGCGACGGCGGTTTGGACGGTTCGGGGCGTCCAAATTCCCGGCTTGCCATCCTGCCTGGTGTCACGCATTACAATATCCTCTCCTCCCCCACAGTCGCGGAGCTCGTGACGCCATTTCTTGACGCGCCCATGCCGGAGATAAAGTAAGGCAGGCGGGCAAGCCGATAGTCTGATGTCAGCCGGAAGTAAGTCAGGTGATCTATCGTGATGTGTCCGTGGGACATTATCCACCCCGATGGTTCCCACGGGAATTTCCGCGCCCCAACCGTAAAGATTAGCACGAGAGGCCTGGAGCGCGCACGGTACAAGAGGCGCGGCATTGCCGCGCCCCCTGTACCGAACGATGAAACCATGATCTAATTCAAGAACTGGATTTCCGCCACGTTCACGTTGCCGCCCTGACTGTCGCGATAGCGCAGCCAGCGATAAGCCGGACTGCCCGGCACCGTCAGCGTGTTGACCAGTCCATCCAGAGGCGTGGAAGTAACGGTCCCCAGGGTAGTGTAGCCTGTAGTCGCCGAGGTGTTGCTGCCCTCGAACACTCCGCCGACCATTCGCGCCTCCCAGATGGTGCGTGGTGCGAACACGATTTTGCTGACGGGGGTAGCCAAGCCCACGTCGATGCCGACATAGCCGGTGCTATTGGCGCAGTCGTAGAAGGTGCTGGTGCTTCCGTCGAACGCCGCCGGGGCGGAGTTCGCGGTGTTGCCGCCCCACGGTCCCGCGCCATCGCTGAAGACCGTTCCCGTGATCAGCGCGCCCGTACCGGCCGCAGGACCGAAGAAGATGCCGCTAATGGCCAGGTTGCTGCCTCCGTTCTTGACCACGTGAAACCGTACGTGCCCCTGAACGGTCCAGACCAGATAGGTCCCACTGGTAAACGACGTCAGGGTCTGGCTGTCCAGCACCGTTCCGGTGCCCGCGTCCAGCACCTGCACGGTCTCATTGCGGCTTCCGTAGTCCCAGTCGAGGGCATATAGCGCAACCTGATGTTTGCCGCTGCCCGTGAGGTTACAGTCGATGTCGAAGGTCGGGTCGCCGCCCCACTGCGCCGCGATGCGGTCCGTGCTGCCGCCGGCGGCTTTCTGCAGGGCGCGGGTGTCCGTGGTGGAGCCGTTCCAGGTGTAACCCCACGCACCGGTCGATGCGGATCCGTAGCTGGGAGCTTTCGGATTGTTCGCGCTGGAGTCGTTGACCAGGGTGAACCCGTCGGCTCCATAGACGCCTTTCCAGTTGCCGTGCGTCGTTGTATCCAACTTCGCAAATGTCGCGGAGGAGGTAGGAGTGGCGACGGTAAAGGTCATGCTCAGCAGGTTGTACCCCCCGCCGTCCTGCACCCATTTCAAGACATGCGTGCCTGCTGTAAGCGTCGGTATCACGGAGGCCGTGACGGTTCCGGGCGTGTTCCACGATCCGGTGTTGGGGGCGGTCACGCTTCCCGTAAGATTGGTTCCGCGTTCATCCTCCAGATGGAATGTTCCCCCGCCGCTGGGCGAGGCGACGCTGAAAGCGACCTTGTACGGCCCCGCCGTCCCCACGTTGACCGTATATCGATACCACTGTCCTGCCCCTGTCCACCCGATGCCGGAGCCGTAGTCGGCGGAGCTATTGTCGGGCCGGAAGCCAGACTGGCTTCCGTTGGCCGTTTGATTGTAGGCAAGACCCTGGCCGCCCGTGTCGTAGTCCACCGCCTGGGTGGCGCCGGGAATATTGTGCGGACCGTTGTAAGGGCCTTCCGGCGTTCCGCCGCTCAGATAAACGCGGCTGTAATTGAACTCATAGTAGGTGTTGGTGAAGGCCGTGGCTGGAAGCGGATGGTCCACGCTGCCGACCTGGGTGTGTCCCCAACCGGCATCGAACAGAAAGTCCATGTTGATGGGCGGGTCCGATGCGGTATTGCCGTATGTCCAGTAGTAGTTCGAGCCGTGTTGGACGAGAATTCCATCCACGTACATGGCGAAGGTGTTGTCTTTTCGGTACAGCCAGGTCCAGGTATGGTACTGGGTGGCATCGTAAGAAGGAATGCCCTGCGCCGCCATGGCGTTGCCCCAGTTCGAGTAATCCACCGTGTCTTTGCTGGGGTTGGCGACGGAGTTCGAGTGCCAGAATCGCCCATCGAAATTCGTAAATCCGCCGCCGTTGTCGTAGCCGAAGCTTTCCACCAGATCCTGCTCGGCGCCCTGCGCGGCCCCGTCCCATTTCCACTGGTTGCCTGCGGTCCAGAGCGCGAACCAGAAGTAGGGCGGAGTGACATAGCGGACGCGCGTCTCCCAGACGATATCCTGGCCCAGCAGGGAACCGCCATTGGGCAGCTGCCATTTCGCCATAAACGATCCATTTCCCGCGTTATGCAGGTTCGGGTCGCAGGTGGTTGCGCCATTCAGAGGGGTGAGGAATGTCTTGAGCGAGTCTGTGGTGAACTGGCGGACCGATGGGCTGTTCACGCCCTCGATGGGCTGGCCGTTCAGGGCGTTCGCCGCATCCGGGGAGACCGTGACGGCTCCGTAGTTGCTGCCGTTGCCTATGGTGCCGAACTGGTCATGATAGTAAAAATTGGCGCTCATATCCGCGTAGTTGCGGATGGTGCCGTCGGCGCCGAAGTGCCAGTTCTTCACCAGAACCATGTTCGGGCCGCCGATGCCATAAGAAGGAGCCGGACCGACTGCGGGACTGCTGACCGTGCCGCCGCCGATCGTCTCCTGGGCCCTGGCTGGAAGATTCAAGCCGAGCGCGAGTATGGCTCCGAGAAAGAAAAGTGCGCGTGGCCTACCCGATCGGGCCTGGGAATGAGCGCTGGGAAATTTCGCGCCTGTCGTTGTGGATGCATAAGACGTCATTGTATTCTCCACCCTGGCATTTCCGGTCGTATTTCGAGGATATTCCAATGTAGCCATTCAACGAATGACTGCACGCTGGGTATGGGGGAACACACTCCTTTCCTCACACACCGCCAAAGGTTGCGATGACCGCGATTGTCCCGTAAGATTTCGCAGCGTATGTGATCCAACTGTACTATCCAGTAGTATATATAGCTCTTCCACGGTTGTCAAGCATCTGCAACAGAACCGGTGACACAAAATTGCGCCTCCGCGCAGGGATTCCTATGTATCTAAAGAATAAAACTCTATCGCATGGGATTGTGTTGTCGGAGTTACATCATGGACCTACCGTCGGGAACGATTACATTTTTCTTCACGGATATCGAGGGCTCTACCAAACTCTGGGAAGAACAGCCGGACACCATGCACCTCGCTCTTGCACGCCACGATGCCCTGCTTCGGGCCGCCATCGAAACCAATGGAGGAGGCGTCTTCAAGACCATTGGGGACGCTTTCTGCGCGGCCTTCGCGACCGCCCCCGAAGCACTGGAAGCTACCCTGATGGCGCAGCAAAGCCTGCTTGGAGTGAAGGCGGGCATAGGCAGTGAACTGATGCTGAAAGTGCGTATGGCTTTGCACACCGGCACGGCGCAGCAAAGAGACGGGGACTACTTTGGGCAGCCGCTGAACCGGGTGGCGAGATTGCTTGCGGCCGGACATGGCGGGCAGGTCCTTCTTTCTCAGACCACTTACGATCTGACACGCGACGTTCTGCCGGGCGAGGCGTCCCTGGAAGACCTGGGAGAACATCGCCTCAAAGACCTGGCGCGTGCGGAGAGAGTGTTCCAGCTCCACCATCCTTCTCTGCCATCCGTCTTTTCGCCCCTGCGCTCCCTCGACAATCCCACACTTCCCAACAACCTGCCCCAGCAGGTAACTTCCTTCATTGGCAGAGAAAAAGAGAGGGTGGAGATCAACAGGCTCCTGGCCAAAAGCCGTCTGGTGACGCTCACCGGAAGCGGTGGAACCGGCAAGACCCGTCTTGCTCTTCAAGTGGCGGCGGATGTAATGGACGGCTACCCGGATGGGACCTGGCTGGTGGAGTTAGCGTCCTTAGCCGATCCGAGCCTTGTACTTCAGACGATAGCCGATGTGTTCGGAGTACGCGAAGCGGCGGGGGAAACCCTCACTAAGACGCTCCTTTCCGTGCTGAAAGACAGGCAAATGCTTCTGGTGCTCGACAACTGCGAACATCTTCTGGAAGCATCCGCCCGTCTGGTGGATGCTCTCCTTAAAAGCTGCCCCAAAGTGATGGTTCTTGCCAGCAGTCGCGAGGCATTAGGCATTGCCGGAGAAAGCGCCTATCGAGTGCCGTCCCTCTCGCTGCCGGACCCGAAGCAGCCACAAACACCCGCCAGCCTTTCGCAGTATGAGGCGGTGTCCCTTTTCATCGAACGCGCAGTGGGAGTGAAGTCGGACTTCAAGGTATCCAACCATAACGCTCCCGCGCTGGCTTCCGTTTGTCATCGTCTGGATGGCATTCCCCTGGCCATCGAACTCGCCGCCGCACGTATCCGCTCCATGACGGTGGAGGAGTTAGGAAGCAGATTGGACGACCGATTCCGAATACTGACAGGCGGGAGTCGCGCGGCGCTTCCCCGTCAACAGACCTTGCGGGCGATGATCGGGTGGAGTTACGATCTGCTGGAAGAGCAGCAGAAGCGCCTGTTGGCCAGACTGTCGGTCTTTGCTGGAGGATGCACGCCGGATGCCGCGGAGAAGGTCTGTTCCGGAGATGGGTTGGAAGCCTGGGAAATGCTTGACTTGCTGACGGCTCTGGTGGACAAAAGCCTGGTAATAGCCGAGGAGCAAGACGGCACGACACGTTATCACCTGCTAGAGACCGTGCGGGCATTTGGTTGCGAAATGCTTCAGGCCGCAGGCGAAACCAACACGATCCAGCGGCGTCATCGGGATTATTTCCATGATCTGGCCATCCACGCCGAACAGTATTATCATGGTCTGGAGCAAATTCGGTGGCTCGACAGAATAGAAACCGATCATGATAACATGCGTGCCGCGCTGGAATATAGCCAGTGTGACCCTGGTCAGGCGGAGACAGGTTTGGAGATGGCGCTGTCCTTAGGGGAGTTCTGGGCATGGAGAGGCTTTAAAGCGGAGGGCCGCAAATGCCTGTCGAACTTTTTGAAAGTCTCTGACCTTATCTCGGATACGTTGCGCATGCGTGCTCTCATCGTGCTCCTCGGATTGGAAAAGCAATATACCTCTAATATGAAAAACCAATATGCTTCTCTGCTCGAAACCAGGATGGAGTCTCTGGGTGAGATAAGCGATAAGAAAATCCTTGGCGACACCCTGGCTACTTTGGGCGAGCGTGCGTTCGATTCAGGCGATAACGTCGCGGCGGGGAC
>JBBRKX010000082.1:0-10026 GCA_038231675.1 Chthonomonadales bacterium
GACGCAAGTCGTAATTGTTCGACGGGGTGCGCCATCAATCGCCAGTCCACGCAGGTGGACTTCGTGCACTTGCAGGCGCGGTTTTAACCGCTGGCCGTAACTCCATGTGATTGCTGTACCGTTTTGGATCAGACGGGGCACCGATCGGGAGAATGGAGCGACGCAAGTCGTAATTGTTCGACGGGGTGCGCCATCAATCGCCAGTCCACGCAGGTGGACTTTGTGCACTTGTAGGCGCGGTTTTAACCGCTGGCCGACGGGCGTACTTGCAGGCGCGGTTTTAACCGCTGGCCGACGGGCGTACTTCCCGCACTTACAGGCGCGAATTCATCCGCTGGCCGTAACCGCCGACCGAATGGCGGAGGTTGCTTGTAGGATTTAACCTACTCTATCTTTATCTCACCCTCAATGAAATGACCGCGCATGCCCTCCTCCCGACAGAGTTGCCAGGCACATTTCCTGATTCAACAGTTATTTTCGAACGTGTTCAAAATATCGCTTGACAGAGCGCTCTCATTCGTTTATACTATTTTCGAACACGTTCTAATAATGTAATGAGGGAACAGTGATGGCGACAACCGCGTTTCGAACAAAGAAGAGCGCGCAGACATTCGAAAATATCTTGCGCGTCGCGACCGAATTGTTTCAGGAAAAAGGTTTTGAGGGCGCCACCATGCGCGACCTTGCGCGGGAAAGCAAGATCGGGCTGGGCGCGCTGTACTATTATTTCCGAACCAAAGAGGAACTGGTGCTCCGATTCTATGAGGTCAACAGCCTGCGCACCATCGAGGAGTTTAAATCTCGTTCCAGTGGACCGGAACCTCTGCAGGTCACGGTGGCCGAGTTTATCCGACTTAAAATCGAACATCTTACTCCCTACAAAGATCTTCTGAAAGTCGTGATGAAAGAGGCGATCGATCCCGACTCGCCGCTCAGCCCGTTTCATCCGCATTCCCGTCCGATTCTTACGGCGAACATCACGCTCTTTCGCGAATTCGTTGAAGATGCCAATGCCGCGCAAGGAGAAGAAGCAACGGAAATGGCACGAGGTCTCTGGATCGCGCAAATGGCGATCCTCGCCTACTGGCTTCACGACCGCAGCACGGCGCACGAAGCCACCGAACGCGCGATTCAAACGTTAAGCGGTGCGATCCGATTGTCCACTATTGCAAGCCGGATCCCCGGTTTCGGCTCGCTCCGGCGGCAGATCCTCAGTCTGATATCCAACCTCTTTGTCGCTCGCGAAACCTCCGGCGGAGCGCCGATTGATTCTTTATCGGAAGAATGGGAAGGCGCGGATACGTTCCTTACAGGCATCACCGACGCCATGGCAAGGGAGGAGGCCAGCGATGAGCATCTACGTTGAAATCAAAATGCACACGGATATAGAGGCGCTGTGGAACGCAACGCAGACGCCGAATATCCACGCACGCTGGGATCTTCGCTTCACCGATATTACGTATCTCCCACGACCGGATACCGAGCAGCCTCAGCGCTTCCTGTATGCCACACGCATCGGTTTCGGACTGACGATTCGCGGCGAAGGCGAAACGGTCGGAAGCAGATGCGATGATTTGGACAACCGAATCTCCGCACTTAAATTCCTCTCGGACGATCCCCGTTCGCTTATCCTCGAAGGAAGCGGTTATTGGAAATACGCGCCCGACGCGGACGGCATCCGATTCCTCACACGCTACGACTATCGCACGCGCTTCGGTTGGTTCGGCATGCTTATCGACCGAGCTCTCTTCCGGCCATTGATGGGCTGGGCCACGGCATGGAGCTTCGACAGTTTGCGTTTGTGGCTCGAAAAAGGAATCGCCCCGGCGGTTTCGCGAGAGCGGTCCCTGGTGTATGCGCTTGCCAGAGTCGCACTCGCCGCGATCTGGATCTATCAGGGCGTCGTGCCCAAGCTGCTGTTTCGGGACACGGGCGAACTGCAAATCCTACGTCATTCCGGCATGCTCCACGGCCTGGAGGGAACCACCCTCAACCTGATCGGAGTGGGCGAAATCCTCTTTGGCATCCTTTTGCTCGCTTGCTGGCATTCGAAGCGTATTCTGGTGATAAACATCGGACTGCTTCTGCTTCTCATGGTAGGGGCGGCGTTCAGCCAGCCGCGTCTCTTTATCGACCCGTTCAATCCGGTCACGCTCAACCTCGCCATGGCGGCGCTCGCAGTCATCGGAAGGATCAGTGGCCGGGACTTGCCTACGGCGGCGAACTGTCTTCGGCGGCCGGCAAAGGAGACCCTATGACCTCCATCTACCAGAGGGCGCTTGGGTCCGATTTCCAGCGCCTGCACCCAAAGATGCAGGAGCGTTTCGGCTTTTCCAGCGCAGACGGCGTCGCGGCGATCGGAACCGGCGTCATGGAGACGATCTGGCATGGCCCGGCATACACCCTTCCATTTCTGTATGTCGGCGCGTGGCGGCGTATTCTCTTTCCCGAAAACGGCAGGGACGTCCCCTTCACCATCGAAAACTATGCCTATCAGGACCAGTTCGGCCGAGAAACCGTCACCTGGATCCGTAAGTTCGCCACGCGCCGTCCTCGCCGTTTCGATGCCTATATGATTTACAGTGAAGACCGCAGCAAGATCGTAGATTATCTCGGGACCCACCAGCATCTCGCGGTGGATATCGAGATGGAGACAGACGCCCGGGGCGGGCTCAGGATTCGCTCCGCCGCGCAACGCATATATGAGGGAGGGATGGCCTTTGGGTTCCCGGCCGCTCTTTCCGGAATCGCGGATGTGTACGAAAGGTTCGACGAGGCGAGGCAGCAGTATCGCATTGAAGTGAATGTGAGCAACCCACGAATCGGCCCACTTATCTGGTATCTGGGCTGGTTATCCATGGAATGGAAGCCTATGGCATCCGGTGAAGTGACAGCTGATGCAAAACCGATCCGTGAAGAGCGCAGGGAGTAATCGCCCCATCATGCGCGCTCTCTGATGAAAGGTTGCAACGATGGTTCAAGCCCACGAATGCGAGATCATCGCTTCGGATCTAAAAGATGCCTCACGACGCCTCCCGGAAGCCGATGAGGAGCAATGGAAACACTTCGCGGTGCGGCAGTTAAGAGCGCGGCGCAGATTAGCGGATATGGCGCGTTTTTATCATGCCTGCCCCTGCTACATGGCGCGAACGCATCTGCTCGCGGCAAACGCCATCGCACTGGGTCGGTTTTGCGGGTTCTCGGCAAGTTATGACCGGTTGGGAGAGGCCCTGTCGCCGGTTATGCGAAACGGAGAGCCACGTTCGGCGCTCTGGATGGGATACCGTACGGCATGTTCGGAAGGCAGACCATGGGAAATTCGGGACGAGCTATGGCTTGCGGCGCATATGGCGGATTTCGAAGCGGTGCGCAAGGCCGGCATGGACCGAGAGTTTTATGCCGAAGCGAACATGCGCACAGACGACCCGACATGGCAGCTGTTGCGCCGGCATATGGAGGTGACCCTCGGCGCCCGAATGATAGACCGCGCCGCGATCGCCGGCATGGTCGCGTACGAAACCGCGATCGCGCGCACCATGCGCCACGGCGTCGCCCAATTGTTGAAAGCCGGACATCGCCTCCTGATGTGTTATGCGTGGGAAACCGCCCGCGCCCTGCTTGCCCCATTCAAGGAGCCGGATCGTGGACTGTTCAGCTACCGAAGGTGCGCCATCGAATTGATCCGGTACAGCGTGACTGCCTGGACCGCGTCAAAGACATTTCGCAGGGGGATCCGAGCGCGGGATCGCGGAGTAAGTGCGTCTGAGAATAGCTGGCCATTGCTTGCGGAAGTGCTTGGCGATCGCATGGAAGAGGTCCATCCCCTCATCCACCGTTTCTATACCAATCCCTCCGACTTCGATGTGACGGCCTCATTGCAATTACATACCCTGCCCGCGCGTTTCTGGTCTCGTCTCGCCACGCTGCTCACCGGCCAGGGCCTGTTCGAGTCCTCGCTCGACAACATCCCGGCCCGCTTCCGAGTCTTCCGACGAGAAGACGGATCGATGCACTTTGTTCGCGAGCTTTACTGCAAAGACACGCTCCGCGTGTTCGATTCGGACTTCGTCGTACGGGAAGTGAACGGCCGGCCCACGCTCTCCGAGGTCTTTGTGGATTTACGCACCGAAGTGATCATGGAGGTCATGCCCATGGGAGACGGAGGGGTCCGAATCCAGAGCGCCGCGATTACATTTTGGGGATGGCGCATGCCGGCTGTCGGCATACAGGTCGCGTTCGAGACCCAAGTCCTGCCTGGCGCCAACGGAGAAGACATCCTGCATATCACCGGAAACCTCCTTATGCAGCCCAAATCCGGCTGGGGCAAATTTTTTGCGTACAAAATTCTACGTCGCCCTGAATTGCTGGGGCGCTTGCAATATGAGGCGCGACCACGCCCAGCAGATCCCGCGCGCCCGCCCGGAACCACCGATTTATCCTTTGCTCGCCCAAATAAATTGTAACTGCATTGTAACCTTCTGTTTATCGGAGATCAGTAGGATCATTCGTATAAAGGGGTAACCGACATCAAACGGTGAGCGGCTCCGGCAATGCCTCACGATGGGATTGCAGCCGGTGTTACCTGAAGCAAGTAAAGGACAAAACGAATGCAAACTCGGATGCTGCGTGGACTCTTCGCACTCGCGACGGTCGCGCTGAGCGTGGGAATTACGACTGCGGCAGTTGCGCAAGGCGATGCAAGCAAGAAAATGGACATGTCCCGCTACGGCGGACCCGTGTACACCGGCACACCGGCGCTTGGCGTGACTGCCGCGCTTGTCGCCGCAGGTGGCGGGCCAGAAAACTTCTCAGCCGCCAAAGCGCTCACGGCCATGCTGGGAGCGAAAACCGTAAACGCGGAAGTTGACAAACTCACCAAACAGTACGGCGAAGAAAAGGTTAAATCGTTTCTCGAAGTCCATGACTTCGCGGTCATGGATGCTCTAAAGATCGCGACCGATGCGGGGGTCAAATTGCCTGCGCCGGCCTATACGGCGGGACCAAAGCTCGCAAAGGTCATTCTGAATGCCGGGCTGGCAAAAGACAAAACCTTTTACACCGAATACTTCCTCGACAAAGCCGTCACGCACACTATCCATATGAAGGTAATGGACGATATCGATGCGAAGTACGGCGCGGATGCAGACTCGAATTACCATGCGATCAGCAACCAGGCCTGGTACGACATCGGTCATGCCCTGGGCAACAAGAAGGTCAAACTGTCCGTGCTGCATTAAAGGCAGCGGGTCGGATCGCACGGCCCTGCGGGACCGTGTGCGCTCTGAACACAGTTCGCGTGGGAGCGTTGAGGGACGTTCTTGCGCGACCTATGTTCCCGTCACCGCGCACTTTCGAGCCAGTCGATCGCCTGACCCATCGTAAGCCAGGGATCGTCCTTAAAATCGTAGCCATGTCCTCCATGATAAAGCGTTAGTTTCACTTTCGCGCCATTGCGAACGAGCAGTTGCCGGGCGGCGTTCGCCGTCCATATACCGGTGATTTTATCCTGCTCGCTATGCGCGATAAAATAGCGGCGTCCCTTTGCGTTGGTGAGCGGAGGAAGCTGCGCCGAGGCAAAAGGCGACGCCAGGAGATAGAAGCCCTTAAAAGGTGTTTGAGGCGCCAGGGAGCAGGCGTACGTCTCCATGCCGCTATCCGCAGCCCCCATCAAGAACACATGTACGGGATCGATCGGGCTTTTCCTCATCACTTCGCGTACGATCATTCCGGCAAGCTTTCCCATTCCTTCCGATTCCTGTGTCGCCTCCGCCGATGTAGCGCGCAGCATATGGGACTGGGGAAATACGATGGCGATATAATATCGCGATTTGAACGCTTTTTCGCTCGCCGTCATCCAGAAATTCGCGACGGTTTCTTCCGTAACTTCCGCGCTCGCCAGCACGACAATGAGACCTAGAGATGGGACTGTATCGGCTTTGGGCCGTGCGCCCGAATGGACGGACGCCGTCTCCACAAAGCCAGGACTGACGAGCCAGTACGCGTGTTGCGGATCATAGGCCATCGCGTGATACGCATATTTGTGGCGGACATGGAACTCCGTGGCGGCCATGGCGGACGGCTTCAGGACGGGAATGGCGATATTCTTCGCCGTGGGAAACCGGGCTTTGTGGAGCATCCACCATCCATGCCACCACTCCCCATCGTGTTTCTCCATAAAATTGACTTCGGTGAGTCGCGACAGCGCCTGCCCCAACGCAAAGTTCATCCCCGTCGTGTCATCGGCTTCCATGACACCGATCAATATCGGAATGACTTGCGGATCGCCCATCTGTCCTAGCATCTGCGCGAGCATATTGCAGTCTGCGCCGGGATATTCATCCACCAGCATCTGCGACATACGATCTATTACCCATGGGTAGTGCATGTTGCCGAGCAACATCAACGCCTGATACCGCACGCTTTGGGGAGCGGTCTTTTCCGCGAGAGGGAGGATGTACTTCAGGCTAAATGCCTCGTTCGGCTTGAGTAACTCCAAAAACTGAAGCGTCAGCCACAGGTTTCTCGTCGGCTCGCCTGCTCCGGGAACGGCAAGCATTTTCGCCAGGACATCAAAGATGCCCGCGTCGATTAGCGCATTGGCCTCAGCCCGGGCAAACGGCGCCTGGTAGCCCGCTTGCTGCACAAAGTGGAGCGTATGGAGATCACCCCGGAGTTCGGCGATCATTCTTTCTTTCTCCATGCGGGTCTTTCGCGACAGACTGGAAACGGTTTCCTTCGCCCAGGCATGCATCTTTTCCTGAAGCGGTGGAAGGGCCAGATAGGGCATGGCCTGCACATCCGGCGCGAATTTGGCTTTATTGGCATCCCACCATTTACGCCACCAGACGCGGTTATGCCCGGTGTCTTCATCTACCCCCGTGACCGTCCTGAGCATTTTACCGACGAAGGCAATCATGTCCGGGGATTCGGAGGCGTCTAGAAACGAAATGAACGTAGGGATGTAGTGCGGATCGTTCAACTGCGCCAATTGCTGCAAAAGAAAGATGCTTAGCTGGCTGGGATAGTGATCGATCAGCATGGTGTTCAACGCCTCGGCGGCCCACCGTGTCCTGACTCTGCTGAGCACATAGATCACGCGAGATTGGACCTCGCGAGGCATTTCCTTGCCGGTCAAAGGCAGCAGCACACGGTGTATGAAAGCATCATCGACGTCGAGAACGCTGATCAGCTGGAATGCCGCGTAAAATGCCTGGTCCGGTGTTCGATCGGACGGAACGGTCAGCCGTTTTGCGATCGCTTCCTGGATCGAAGCGTCGGAAACTATCGCGCGCTCCATTTTTCCGATAGGGGTGTTTTGTAAATCGACGGCAAGCAACGTTTCCAGGAGATTGTCCCGCCCCTTCTCATCCGCCTTCTCAAATCGAGTAACGAACTCTCTGGCGCTGTTTCGCGCGACTTCCAGAGCGGACTTCCCTGCCTGGGTACGGTACCATGCGCGATACTCCGTGTTGAAGGTAAAGTATCTTAAAGAAAAATTAAGCGCGAGCGCATTGGCGGCGTATTGAACCTGGGGGGAGGGATCGTCCAATGCAAAGTCGAGCAGATCCAGGATGCGCGGGCTTTGTAGCAACCCGGACAAAATAAGTCCTCGGACCTGCTCCGAAGGCACCTTCTCGAAGTTCGCCTTAAGGATCTCAAGCGCCGTATCAGGATCGAGGGCGGCCAGATCCTGCAGCATCTGTGTGGTGTCCGTGTCGATGGCGTCCGATTGGGATAGGCGCTTCGCCCAGGCCGCTTTGTCGGCCGGCGGTTTGCTCTGTGCATGGGTCACGCCACAGAGCCCGGTCAGAGCCGCCAGCAGGCAAAGAAGGTAAAATGGCTTACGCAATTGCGACATAACGATTCCCTATCTTCCATTTCACGATGCGCATCCAGACTCGGAAGGCAGGATATCCTTCCCCGTGGAGCCAATAACCGCCCGAGCCACCGGCCACGTACGCGCTCTTGCCGGGCGCAAGGAATAGCCTGGCAGCACACATCCGCGGGAGACAGTTCTTGATCGATTCGGAAACACACTCTCATCGCCCGCCAAAGAGCACGATGGGCCCGCCCATCACCGCGTATGTCGTCCCAATGATCCTGTTCATGTTGCTTACCTGGGTCGAGGGTCGGTTTCCCGCCGTCTACATCTGGATCTATTTCGCCAAGACCGCGATCATTACCGCGTCCCTGGCGTTTTTCTACCCGAAATGGAAGCAGGAAATTCGGTTTGATGCGCGGGTGCTTCCTTTAGCCATCGTCATTGGGCTTGCAGTTTTCGCCGAATGGATACTGGTGGATACATGGGTTAAGTATCCGCATATCACTCTCGGCGCACGGACGGCGCTCAATCCCTTTCTGGCGATCCCTCAATCTTCTTTACGCATGGCATTCATCGCGGTACGCCTGTTCGGGATCGCCGTGATGGTTCCGATCGTGGAAGAGCTATTCTGGCGCTCGTTTCTGCTTCGGTACTTAACAGATCAAGACTTCTGGAAGCTGCCCGTCGGCTCGTTTTCCTGGTCCGCGTTCGCGATCGTCGCCGTTTCGTTCGGCTTCTCGCATCCCGAGTGGCTGGCGGCCGTACTCTGTGCGATCGCGTATGGATTGTTGCTCAAGCGCACGCGCAGCCTTTTCGCCTGTATCGTCGCCCACGGCGTCACAAACCTTGTGCTGGCTCTCTACGTTCTGGAGTATCACGCCTGGCGATTCTGGTAACCTTATGCAAAAAACCATTCCCATTCTTGTAGTGACGATTGCCGCCGCGATCCTGTTTGCGCCGACTGCCGGAGCGATGTCCGCGCAACAGCTTCGATGCGAGTATCTTGTCGATCCAATCGGTATCGACACCGTTCGCCCGCGACTAAGCTGGCTGCTGGCCTCCACGCGGCGCGGCGAAACACAAACCGCGTATGAAATCCGCGTCGCAAGCAGCGACACGGCCTTGAAAGCCGGCAAGGCGGACTTATGGGACAGCGGCCGCGTGGCATCCAATCAGCAGGCGCAAATCCCCTATGGCGGCAAACCGATGACGTCGCGTTTGCACGCCTTCTGGCAGGTCCGCGTCTGGGACCGCGATCAAAAACCTTCGGCTTTCAGTGCGCCGGCAACCTGGGAAATGGGGCTCCTGAACCCTGGCGATTGGCATGGCAAATGGATCGGCGCGGCGCCGTCGCCCCTGCAGCCAATCCGTCTCAATGACGCCTCCTGGATCTGGTACCCGGAAGGCGACGCGACTCAGGAGGTTCCGGCCGCCACCCGCTATTTCAAAACTCAATTCACGCTGCCCACCGGGCAGAACGTCCGGTCCGCGCGACTGCGGGTCGCGGCGGACAACCATGCGGCGATCTTTGTGAACGGTAAACCGGTGGGAACGAGCGTTGATTCGTGGCGGCGCATGGACATCTTCGATATCAAAGGCGATCTGGCGAACGGCCTGAACACGATCGCCATTTCGGTACAGAATGACGTTGCGGGGCCTGCGGGACTCATTGGCCGCCTCGAGGTCGACTTCGATCAGGGGACGCCCCTGACGCTGGTTACAAATGGAAGTTGGGTATCGGCGCAACAGGTATCGAACCACTGGCAGGCAGCCGGCATGCAGGACGCGGGATGGACGGCGGCACGGGAAGTCGCTCGCTGGGGCGGCGGGCCGTGGGGCGCGCCGCCCGTATCCTCCAGTGACCTTTCCGCCCGCCCGGCTCCCATGCTCCGTCGCAGGTTTGAGATCGGCGATCGGATCAAGCACGCGCGAGCCTGGATCTGCGGGTTAGGATACTATGAACTGCGCCTGAACGGCCGCAAGGTCGGCAACCATCTTCTCGATCCAGGTTATACCGCGTACGACCATCGCGACCTCTACGTCACCTACGATATCACTCCGTACCTCAAACCGGGCGCGAATGCCGTGGGAGTTATCCTGGGCACCGGTTGGTACGACGCGCATACCCTCGCCGTCTGGAATTTCGACACCGCGCCCTGGCGCGCACTCCCGAAACTGCTTTTAGAGATCGAGATCGAGACCGA
>JBBRKX010000083.1:0-10022 GCA_038231675.1 Chthonomonadales bacterium
AGACCCGCTTCCAGGCCGCTTCCAGTTGCACGGCCGCATCCGTCGGGACGGACTCCGCTTCCGCCGCGCAAAACAGCTCTGCCTGATGCACCAGATGCTCCGCCTTGCGCAGCGCGGTTTTGATCGGCCGATACACGGAATAGCAGCCGATCGCGTGCTGCTGCAGCTCGCCCGTGACCAGGGGCAGACCTTCGCGTTGCGGCCAGATCGCATCGAAGAAACGGGAGGGAGACGAAAAGACGAGTTTTATGCCGTCGAAGCTGTCCTGATGCGCGCGGAACCACTGGATCTGCCGTTCCGTGGGCCCGCCGCCATGGTCTCCAATACCGGCGAACAGCATCGTATGTGCGATGCCTTCCGGCAGCTGCGCGACCGCATTGTGGATCCGGCGTGCGTCGATGTCGTTGCCCAGCGTGTAGGAATCCACGATGCGAAATGTCACGACCTCCGGGCCACCTTCATAGCCGCGCCAGCGGAACAGACAGGCGGGAAGCGCCATCTCATGCGGCCCCGGTCGCATCATCACATACCTGTCCTGACCGAAAGAGCGCATCATTCCGGGCAGAGTGGCCGCATGACCGAAGCTGTCGACGTTGTAGCCGATACGCGGGAAACCGCCGAACCGGCTTTCAAAATACTGTTTGCCAAGCGCGATCTGATGTTCCATCGCAAAGCCGCTGGGGACATTGCAATCGGGCTGCAGCCACCAGCCGCCCACCACTTCCCACCGTCCGGCTTCGATATGAGCGCGGATGCGGGCGAAGAGTTTCGGGTCGATGCGCTCGATCTCGTCGTAGACCCAGGCTTCGCCGCGCGTGAACGTCGCATCAGGATGCGCGTCCAGGCGGTCGCAGGCGCTGCGACAGGTTGCGAGGACTTCATCCAGGCCGCTCTGCCAGGGCCAGAGCCAGATCGGATCGATATGGGCGTTAAAGACGATGTGGACGGTTTTCAAAACGTGCTCTTCTCCTTCGAATTTTGAGGCGGGATCTATTCGGAAACGGTCTGCACGCCGCTAAGCCGATGATGGGTGACCGCGTTCCAGACAATCTGCTGGAGCAGCCGATTCAGCGCGGCGACCTCTCCGGTGGGAACATGGGATTGCACCAGCTCCTGCGGCGGCGGCAAACCGAGAGGGCTTTTCATGGCGGGAACATAAAAGTGAAAACTGTGGCCACAGCAGAAAATGCGTAGTCCTGTCGTAATGGGTCGGTGCTCTCCTCTCCGTGAATCGGCCACGCGATCCGACAATGTCTGCGCGGCCGCTCCTCCGAGCACGCACAACATGGGGATCGCCAACCAGCAGAGCGTTACGCACATCGTCATCCTAATTCAAGCGCATATCGGTCCTTTTCTAACTTCTAAACTTCCCTATCGACGTCGCTCAGGGCAGGTAATTCGCCTGCCCTTCGCTTTGCCGAACGGCCACGTTTTCCCGGCAATGCTGCTCGAGTCGTTGACAATAGAGACAATTGCAGCCGGGTTGGAGCAATGCCTCAGGCGTCTCGCGCATCACTTCAGATTGCGCGGAAATCGCATCCTTGCTGCGCATCGTACGCAGAATGTCCTCGCCAAGCGCAACGTCGCGCACCAGCCCGCGAGCGTACAATTTCTCATAAGCCGGCGTAAAGCGCACGTGCCAGGGGCAGTCGGGAACCAGCGCTTCGCGCCGCACGCCGTCTTCCACGATGGGACAGATAAAATCCAGAAGCGGCATGCCCGCCCGGTAATCCCCCACATGCATGGTCGTGTTGGATTTCTGGGGTGCGAACATCAGGATCTTGCCATCCAATTCCTCCAGCCGGCCAAGCGGCCCGTCCTTGCTGAGCGCGGATCGGGTGTGATCGTGATCCGCGAGAAGCGCAACCGCGTGTTTGCCGATGGCCGCAAAAGCGTGCGTGGGATGCGCGCTGCGCAGCACACCGGGCCGTCGCCAGAAACGGTTCGTCACCGCGCCCACTCGAGAGGGAGTCGTGCGTGGGTCGTATGGCCGGCGTCCGAGCCAGGAGAACGTGAAAGTCGGCATAACGAGCGTGCCGTCCGGACCGAGAATCGAAAGCAGCGTGTCGATCAGGCCATCGGCTCCTCCTTCGATGTAACCGAACTTGCTCAGCGCGAAGTGGCCCAGCACCACATCGCCCTTTGCAAGCCCCGCCTGCTCCAGCGCGGCCTTTATTTCCGTCTGCGTGAGATACGGGCGCAGCCGAACCACGCCGCGTTGCGCCAGGAAGGCGAAGATCCGCTCCAGCCTTTCCACCTCCGGTTCCCTGCCCATATGGCGCTGGAGGAGCTGGGCAATTTCCCCGGCCGTACGCTTTCCATTCGCGAACATGAGCGCATTCTGCAGCCACATCGGCGCTCCATACCCGGACTCAATCTCCAGTGTGGTATGGATATAATCCCGGTCCGCCTCGCTCAGGTCTTCGAACCCCAGGAAGCCCCGAAAAGTCTTTATGGGCACGCAGCGACTGGCAGGTGTCGGCCCGTCTTCCTTTGGATACTCGGCTTCAGAGAACTCTCTGACCTGGCGCCGTATCTGCGCGGAAGCCGCTTCGTGCGCATGGTCCAGTTGTGTCTGCAGCACGGCAACCCGCTCTTTAAAGAGCTCCTTGGGCAGCAGACTTTCCGACCCCAGCAGGTTCTGTCTCTGATCGGCCAGGATTTCCGGAGTGGGGATCATGGGCATAGAAGGGACAAGGCGGCCAGGCGAGCCCAGTTTCTGAGAATAGCGCTCGTACAGGCTTGTAAGCTGCCTGCGCAGCGTCGCGAACTGTGCAAGATCGTCCCCACCGCGCAAGCTCCTGGCAGCCACGTCCTGGAAACGGCGTAGAGCCTGATCCGCCACCCGTTCCGTGAGCCAGAGCGCCTCCTTCAGTTCGGCGTTTGCCAGAAAAGCGGCATAGGTTGCGGCTACTCGCGCCATGTCCGTCAGCATGCGCCCGGAGATGCGATCCGGCGTGTCCGTCGCAAGGTGATGCGTGGCGCTGTAGTGCCAGATGGCGGGCGTGGGCGCTCCGATCGAAGGCTCCCCGAAGATATTGTCGATCATTTCGGCATCGGTCCGTCGCCAGCGAAACAGCGGGTTCTCTTCCGCAGTGCGCGCGAGCAGTTCCGCGACAAACTCTTCCGTATAGGAGGGCCGGGCCATGAGGTTGTCGGACAGCGTGCAGGTGGACGTGGCCCCATTCTGATCCGTCCCGACCGTGTCGATATTCAAGCCCGCGCATAGGGAACGGATCTCGGCATCGTTCTGAATCAGGGCATTGAACCCACGCACTTCCATCGGCAGCAGCACACGAATGCCGCGCCGCAACGGCGGGATCTCACCGGCCTGCAGCATCGCGCGGATCGCGCGGCAGACCTCCAGCGCGACGGCGATCTGAGAGCAGTTGTCGTCGGCTCCATACTCGTCATAGTGGCCGGTCAGGACGATCTCTTCCGCCTCAATCCCCGGCAGGCGGCCGCTGACAACCGGCAGATTGCCTTCATAGTGCCTGGTGTTCACGAGGGCGTGGAGGCGAAGAGTCTGCCCCGCGGCGAGCAGCCCGCGCAGCCGTTTACCCTCCTCCGGGGAGAGGGAGAAACCGAAGCCTTTGTCGGGCTGGTCCCAGGGGGGAATGGTGTAGTTGTGCCACTCGTTCGTGCGGTCCACATCGGGGCCGTTCTTGAAGAAGCGGTGTCCATTCCGGCAGTCGCTCACCAACCCATGCGCGCCCGCACGCATGGCGGCCCGGCTGTATTCGAGGCCGATGCCCGCCGTCAGCACCAGCCGGCCGGACACGCGCTCGGGGGTCATCTCCGCCGGCGTATCGGCAACGACGAGTTCGGCGGTGATCCCATCGGAGGGAGTGGGCAGACTGTAGAGCATCAGGCTGACGGGATTGACGGAATAATCCGCCAGGGTCGTGGCCGAACCGTTCGCCCCGAGAAGCGTCAATCGCGCTTCCCGCACGTCGTAGGCCCGGGGCATTATCCAGCCGCCGTACGCGGTTTTACCATCGGCCGGAAAATCGATCAGCCGCACATCTTCCAGCCCCACCGCTTCCATCTTGTCAGCGATCCGCTGCGCCAGCCCATGGATCTTATCAAAGGAAGACCAGCGCGAAAACGCGAAGAATTCGGCGATCTCGCCCTGCATCCGTTCGGCGGAAAGATGGGATCGAACCGCATTCCAGATCGGTGTGTACATGCTCTGCTCCTGTCGCCACTCCGCCTATCTCACATCCATCGAGGCCTGTCCAGGCACAACCAGCCGCCGCGGATCAATCAGGGCAAAAAGAAAAGAGCCACTTCGTCTCCGCTTCCTGCGATTAAGCAAGTTCGTGGCAAAGGAAACGATTTCCTGTTCCGAGTTGTCTGCAAGCAAGCAGAAATAGGTCAGGGCCTGGTTTTCATATGTCACCGAACTGATCCACGCACGTCAATAGAGATAGAGAATTCTCTGCCTTCGCCGGCCATCGGGCTTCCACTGGTTATTGATGCTCCGACTGTGCGGATTATGCCGCAAGGGCAGCGGCGGATTATTCCAGGGGAGACAATTTTCCATGCCGTTTCTGCATCGTATTGCCCGCGCAAGCTGGTTGGCGGGAGCCCTGACCGTGATGGGAACAGGACAGGCCACGCCGCTACCAGCAACGATCGTTCCAATCGATCATACGCCGTTCAGCCATAATCTCAGCGACTATGCGGTCTCCGGCTTGCGGGACTTCGACACCTCCATGAAAGCGATCTTTCATGATGACCAGGCTTCCCGCAAGATCGGCAGAGACGCAGGCCTCATCTACCGATTAAAAGGGAATGTCCACGTCCTCTATAAAGAAGGGAGCAACTTCCGAGCGGACGGACTGGTGCAGGGGATGCGCGCCACCGTCACCATCAATGACACCCGGCAGACCTATCGGGTGTCGGCACTGGATATCAAGCAAACGGTGGACCTGAGCAAAGCGCCGGGCAAACGCACCTCGCTGTTCGAGCTTGGCATGATCTCGCAGCACTATCTTTCCTACGCGCAGGGGGAATTTCTGGGTGAGCGCTTGCTGGACGGCGTGTCGTGCGTTGTGTTCAAGATCACTTTCAAGGGCCCCAACCAGGACACATCGCACCGCACCGTCTGGATCGACCCCAGGACCCGCATCACGCTACGGCGCGAAGAGTATCTGCAAGTCGCCCAGGGTGGCAAACTACGGGATATCTGGGTGTACCGGGATCCGCAAGAGGTCGCGCCCGGAATCTTCTTCCCCGCACGCATGGAGTTGGATAACAGCGATGGGGAGAAAGCCGGCGAGACGGCATTTATCAATACGCGTGTTAACGTCGGCCTCTCGGACAATCTATTTCGCCGATAACGCCTTCACTTCGTCCAGACTGATCCGTTATTTCAGGGAGAATACAATGAGGGAACGTGCCGGGATACGTATTGCCGTGGTCGGCCTGCACTTCGGCGCCGACTTCGTGCCCATCTATCAGCAGCATCCCGACGTGGAGCGGGTGGCCGTGTGCGACCTGAATGAGGCGCTTCTGCACCAGGTAGGCGACCGATTCGGCATTGCGACGCGCTTCACCCGGTTGGAGGAGATCCTCGCGTCCGACGCCTGGGACGCGGTGCATCTGTTGACGCCCGTTCCCCTCCACGTCGCGCAGACGCTCGCGGTTCTGGGCGCGGGCAAGCACTGCGCCTGCGCCGTGCCGATGGCGACCGATCGGGAGGATCTACGCCGCATCGTCGCCGCACAGCGCCAATCCGGCAAAAACTACATGATGATGGAAACGACCGTCTATACGCGTGAATTTCTGTTCGCTCGCGATCTGTGCGCCCGGGGCGAATTGGGCGCTCTTACGTTTCTGCGTGGCACGTACTTCCAGGATCTGGAGGGCGATTATCCCCTCTACTGGCGGGCCCAGCCACCCATGCATTACGCGACGCACGCGATTGCGCCCCTGCTCGCGCTGGCACAAACACGCGCCCGAAAAGTGTGTTGCTTCGGCTCCGGCCGGCTCCGGCCCGATATCCAGCAGCCCGGCGGCAATACGTTTCCGCTCCAGACCGCTATTTTCCGGCTTGACGGAACCGATACCGCCGCCGAAGTGACCCGCTCCTGGTTTCAAACGGCGCGCCCGTATACGGAGAGCTTCAGCGTCTACGGCGACCGCATGGGCTTCGAGTGGCAGCAGGTGGAACATGAGGAGGCGCTGCTGTATCGGCTGGAGGCGCTGGAGCCGGGGCGGCGAGGGCGCAGAGTGACGGGCGAGCGCGTGCAGCCTCCCTATCGTCCCGATCTGCTGCCGGTCGAAATTGCACACTTTACGCAGGACGGCGGGCATGGCGGCTCCCATCCGCATCTCGTGCATGCATTCGTGCGCAGCATCGTGGAACAGCGCCCCCCCGTGATCGATGCCGTCACCGCCGCCGACTGGACCGCGCCGGGTATCTGCGCCCACGAGTCGGCGCTGCGGGAAGGCGAGCCGATCGTCATCCCCGATTTCTGTTGATGCCGCCGTGCTCAGAGTGGCCGTACTACCGTTCTGGCTTCCTGTAACTGCATGTCGAACTGTTTCCGGATGTACCATTCCGAGGGGTTCCGTCTGGCAATCGCCTCCTCACCGAGTTTCAAACACCTCCGCGCTTCGTCTCGATGCCCCAATCGCCAGTGCGCCATGGCCAGATACAGCCAGCCATCTCCATACCCCGTATCCGGCGTGAGCAAAGGGGTCAATGTTTGTACCGCGACGGCGTATTGCCCTGCCCGGAACTGAAGGTTACCCAGCGTTACCTTCTTGGCAAGATCGTTTGGATTGCGGGCGAGAAGATCCTTCTCCACCGCCAGGATAGGAACGTAATCCGACAGTGCGTGCGCACCGATGTGACACATCCAGTCCGGCCCGGCCGCTCCCCACAGCGCCCACGCCTTTTCACAGGTCCGATGATAGCCTATCGGGTCGCCTAGCGCCAGCTGCGTCACCGCCAGGCGGTGATAGTCGTTCCAGTCCTTGCTGCCTGATTGCACGGCTTTTGCATAGGCATCACGGGCCTGTTTCCATTGCCCGGTTTCGCCATACGTGTTGCCTCGAAGCGAACTTTGCGCGATCGTTTCGGTGGGGGAGGAGGGAGGATTCCCGAATTCGGCGCTAAGACGGTCTGCTCTGTCTAATTCTCTGCGGGACTGCTCCTGGTCCTGGAAAGACGGTTGGACACCCGGATGCGCTTCGGCCAACCAGACCCGAATCGTACCGTCAAGACTGGAGGAAACAATTTGCCTGCCGTCTGCGGAAACATCCAATTGCAGCACATCGTTGTTATGCCCCTTGAGGGTTGCCAGTTCATGTCCTGTCAGCGCATTCCAAATCTTCACGGTGCGATCCGCGCTGGCGGTGAGAATGCGTTTGCCATCCGGAGTGTACACGGCTGCCGTTATGATACTGGTATGGCCCTGAAGCACGCAAATGCTTCGCCCTGTTGGGAGTGCGCGGACCGTCAGAAAGATATCCTTGTCATTCTGTCTTGTGATATAGTGCCGGGAATCGGGCGATAGCGCCAGTAACGCACCCGTTTCACGCGGGAAGGACATCCTTCCGACTTCCCGGTTGGACCCCACCTCGCATTGGTGGATCAGGCCGGAGCTCTCGGCGGCCAGCAGGCGGCGACTATCCGAGGAATAAACCATCTTGATCAGGGACGTACAGGCATACAGCACTCCTTTCTTAATCCCCTGTGTTTCCCAGACACCTATCTTATTTGTTTCCGCCATGGCCACGTGCTTACCATCCGGCGAGTAGAGCAATGGCGAGGGCAGGCTGTTCATTGTCGCCAGTGGCAGACCCGTTGCAACACTCCAATTCTGGATTCCCTGATCGCCGGCAGCAACAATATGGGAGCCATTGTAAGAGGAAATGCGAAAATTAGGATTACGGACATGTAAGACAAGGACATCGTTGTCGGCGCCGATATCCCAGACTTTGAGCAAGCGGTCCTTGCTGGCCGTGACCAGATGGTCGCCATCCGGGGTGAAGGCCACGGCGCGCACCTCCGAAGCGTGGCCTCTCAGCAGGCGAATGGGATCCCCGGTCTGAGCGTTCCAAAGCCGCGCGGTGGCGTCGCGGCTGGACGTAGCAAAACGTGTCCCGTCCGGCGCGAAGGCGGCATTGGTGACTTCCGCGGCATGCCCTCGATAACGCAGCAGTTCCTTGCTCGTCTCGGCATCCACGACAACGATCTCTCCATCGTTGCCGCCGAGTAATATCCGTTTGCTGTCGGGAGAAATGGCCAGTGCGGTATATGCGCCGGCATGGGCATGGATCTTCCAGAGTTCGGCGTGCGATCGGGCATCCCACATACGGACAGAGGTATCGAAGCTTGTCGTGACGATCCGGTTTCCGTCCTGACTAACCGCTACACGCCATATGGTGTCTGTATGCCCTTTGAGCGTCGCTGTCATTACGCCACTTTTCACGTCCCATACCCGGATCTCATATCCAACCGCCGCCAGCAGGGAATCGCCATCGGGTGTAAACGCAACGCACCAGGCTGTGTTCGAGGGACTCACCAGGGCGACGGGAGGTTTAGGGGTGTTCACCTCCCAGAGTCTTAACTCCCCCTTCCCGCTGAGCATGGCGAGACGGCGGCTATCCGGGGAAAAGGTCACCGATGTCAGGACATCGGTGAAGCCACCGAACGTAACCTTGTTTGCGCCTGTCTGGGCATTCCATACACGCACCGTTCTGTCGTTACTGCCGGAAGCAATCCAGCGGCCATCCGGAGAAACGGCCGCACACCAGATCTCGTCCCCATGGCCCTTCAACACCATTTTTGTCAGGTGTTCCTCGATATGGCAGCGCTGGTTCCAATAGTCCCATTCGATGCCCTTATCGGGATGATTCTTCACCTGCTCCAGCAATTCGCGGACTTTCGGCGTATTGTTGTTCTCCCACTCCGACTGGATCTGTCCCAGGATAGCTTCGTACCGCAGGTGGCTGGAGCGAGACGCTTCCCGCAGCGCCGAGCTTTCCGCGAGGCGGGCGTGTCGTGCCTCCATTTTGGCCTTGACCGTGGCGCTGGCTTCGTTGCCACGCGCCTGTTCCGCGCGATTTTTTTGCTGTCGGGCGATTTCCGCCTGTTGTTTTGCCGTCTGCTCATTGGTTTTAGCGAGAACGGTTTGCCGGTCGGCGCGCTGCTTCTGGGCGATCACCTCGCGCAGATCCAAAGCGCGTTGCGCGGCAAGCTCGGCATTTTTACGGGCCGAATCGTCGGCCAGACGCCGCGCGGCTTTGACTTCTTTTACTTTGCCATTGGCAATCTGCTCGTTACGACGCGCCCGTACGCTTTCGAAAAACGCATAGCCCGCCAGGATCGCCATGACCAGGACGACACATGTCGCGATGGCCGACGAGCGCAGCATACCGGCGCGGTACGCCTCGCGCTGCCGTCGGAGTTCGGCATCGGGCATGTGGGCGATGACCCACTGTGTGTCGAAAACATGCGCGTAAATGCGGTTACGGACTTTCAGCAGGCCGTCTTCCACCTTTGCGATTCCGCTGAGCTTGAGAATGCCGCAGAGCGGATTGGTCTCATCGTCGGGCACACGCTTTGCCGCCCGCATCCTGGCATATAGGTCGAGCAGACCGGCGAGGTCGGCTTCGCTCTTGAGCAGCCGGTTGCGCACAAATGCCAGGTTGTCGTCGGACTCTTTCGCTTTGTGGGTCAGGAACAGATCGTTGCAGAGCCTGTCCACATCCGCAGGCGTGCCCATCGTCGGCTGCTCGGCTGTCGCACGGCACAGGCGCTGCGTCAGATACGGATGCCCTCCCGTCCAATACAGCACGCGGTTCAGTACGGTCTGCCCGCCCAACATGCCCTGCGCGAGGGGAGCCGCTTCCAGGGGAGTGAAATCCTGTAAGGCGATGCGCCGGCCGATGTTGAAGGGAGAGACGCGCGTGTCCTGGATCAGTTCCGCCGGGGTTGCGGTTCCGAGCAGGCAAAACGCCAGCCGCTTCAAGTTTGGATCGGTGGCCCGTCCGACATACAGTTG
>JBBRKX010000084.1:0-10006 GCA_038231675.1 Chthonomonadales bacterium
AGTGCAAAGCGCCATGATGGCGGCTTCCACCCGTGCCGCCTCAAGCAGGCATTGCACCGAGTTGTGCGAATCCCCCATCTCATGCAGGCGTGCGTTTGCCGCATACAGAGAATCGGTGATATCCACGATCACGCCGGTCAATTCCCGCATCGACGCGGCGCGCACGGTGAGGATCACCAGGTCGCGGCGTACGACGGGGCTCGCTCCATGCTGGATCAGTTCCGCTTCGGCGCGAGCAAGATCGGAGCCCGCCAGCGCGAAGGCCACTGCCGTACGGTGCATTTTGATCAGAAAAATGGGCCCGTCCGCATCCGCGAGCACCCGAAATACATGGGTGATGCGGCTTGGCCGCAGGTCATCGTCGTCGAACGAAACCACGGCATGAGCGACGTCGCGCGTGACATCTATCGCGTAGACGCCACGTTCGCGCTCGAAAGACACATGGGGAGATTTCGCTACCGGCATTGGAGCAGACATTTTAACTCTCTACGAAAAAACGATCGGGCCGCAGGCCCAAAACTTTGTGACTTATTTCGCAATCAGTATATCACATGCGAAATGGGCAAGTCAACGGGCGAGGATCGGGTTCACCGGGATTATGAAACTTTTCCCTCAGAACTCCTCAAGAGGGAGGTTATCGCCGGAATGTGACCAGGCTGACGAGAAATTCGTCATCGCTTTCCCAGTGCGCCTCCCATCGTCGCGTTTCCAGCGCGCTCAATCTGCACTGCGCCTCGGATCCAAAAAGAAGAGTGGCAGGCGGGCCCAGCGCCTTCACCCCAAGTTCGCTTTTTGCAAGCGACGCGGGGGTTCCCATGCCCGCCCCCATTTTAAGTCCCGTTCCGCACGCTTTGGACGCCGCTTCCATCAGGGAAAAATGTGCCGCCACGCGCAGCCGCACCCGGTCGAGATCCTCACCGAGCGCGGCTTCCTGGAAAATCTCCAGCTCCTCCGGCCCCATGAAATGCCGTGCAAACCGGTGAAGGTACGGGATGTCTTTCCCGATTTTACGGAAGCGCGGCAGATGCACCGCATCTATTCCCAACCCGACGATCTCTTCCCCATAGGCGGCAAGCACAAGGTGCGCGCCCCCGTCATGAGAGTTCGAGACATGTAGATAGCGATCGGAGAGGCCACGTTCCTGGGCCCATTCCGCCACGCGGCCCCGCCAATTTACAAAGGGTTTGCCGAGCGCATCCCTACGCAAAGCCAGATCGCCCTCCGCGATATCGTCCGGAAAATCCTCGGTGACAAATAGCGCGGCCAGCGCGGCCTTCACGCCAAGTTCCCCGGAATGGGCGCCGTTTTCTGTCCACGCGAGCGCTCCGAGAGCCGAGAAGCGCCTATTCATTCTCTTCCGAGACACGCATGGCCATGCCCGCCGCCCTCTGACCTGAGACCAGAGCGCCGTGCAGGGAACTGGAACGGGTGATCTCTCCCGCCAGGATCAGACCGGGCGTCCCGGTTCCGGCAGAGGGCAGCCGCTCCCAGATGCCCACGGGCTGCGCGTATTGCGCCCATCGAATCCGATAGACCCGGAGGAGATCCCATGTTTCGGGATGCGCTTTTGGGAATGCGTCGGCAATTTCCGCTTTTACCCGGTTCGCGAGTTCCATATCCGTCAAATCCGGCTCGCCAAGCACCGTGGCGGACAACAAATGACGGTCCGACGGTGCGTAGGAAGGCGCGATATTGGAGACAAGCGCGATGTTATTGACCAGCGCCCCTGGCTTTGTAAACAGCACGAGCAGCTTCTGGCGGTACAACCGTTCATGCAGGGAGAAAGCGATGTCCGTGGAAACGCGCCACTCCACGGGAAGCTCCAGGCCGGTAAGTTTTGCCGCCTTATCGGCTTCGGTCGCGACGACCACCCGATCCGCCTCGACCGTGGAGCCATCCTCCAGGCGCACTCCGGTCACACGGTTTCCGGAACGCACCAGGTCGCGTATGGGACTGTTCAAGTGCAATGTGCCGGGTTTCAGGTCCGCCGCGATCTGGCGAGGCAGCGCGCCCATACCGTCGGCGGGAAGCGCAGTCTGACCGATGGCCAGCATTTTGAAGACGAAAGCAAACATGCGAGCGCTTGTCTCCATCCGGTTTTCCAGAAAGACGCCCGCGAAAAATGGCCGTATGAAGTGGTCGAGGAAGGCATCGGAAAAGCCGAACCCGCGTAGAAACGCCTCCATGGTCATATCGGGGAGCTTAAAGATTTCCTCCACGCTCAGGGGCAGCAGAAAAGCGACCAATTTCGCGACATGGACCTTATCTCGGAGATGAAAAAGCGGCGACAGCGCGGAGGACAGCGCGTACGCCGGTTTGCGAAGCGGATCGGCCACGGGGAACAAGCGGTCTTTCCAGTGAATCAACGCTCCGGGATCGAAGGCCTTCAGATGCAGCGCCTTCAGGTCGATCTCCTGTTTGATGGCCGGGTAAGCGGTAAAAAGCACCTGAAATCCGCGGTCTATTTGAAAGCCATCCAGAAGGTCCGTGCGAACGCGACCGCCGACTCCATCGCCGGCTTCATAAACGTGCGCGGTATAGCCGGCTCGCTGCAGGGTGCGCGCGCAGCAAAGGCCCGCCAATCCCCCGCCAATGACCACTATCTTCCTGTCCTCGGCCATTCTCTCTCCTCCACACGTGATGTAGTAGAGTATACCCAGCGCCATGCTTGCGCCGGACAGGAGAAGCCGCTACAATACCACAAGAAGGAGGAGCGAAATATGGAGCGTGCGGAATCGGAATCGCGTCTCGAACGTCTGGTTACGATTGTGCGGGAGGAGTGGGGAGCGCGGGATGCGGACGCGGAGGTGCGTGGAACTTTGCACGGAGATGGCAAGGCCGATATCACGGTCATCTCTCAACTGTTCGCGGACAAGGACGGTCTGGAACGCGAGGCGTTTTTCTGGCCGGCATTCGAATCGGTCCCGAAGTCCGAACTCATTTATATGACCTACTGCTTGCTGCTTACTCCGGAAGAGGCAGAGCGCCATTTCTCCGGTTCCGGGGCGAACCTCGGAACCGATAACGTCGACTCCTGGACATGAGTGTCGAGAAATCCCCTGATGCGGCTTCAGTGTTTTCCACTCAGATAAGGCAGCAGCGACTGCACCAGCAACACCAGGGAGAGAATGGTCAGGATGACGGTCGTCAGCCAGGCGATCACATTAAACACCAGACTGTTCGTCATATCGCCCATCAAGCGCTTATTATTGATGAGTTTAAGCGTCAGCACAAGGATGATCGGGAGCAGAACTCCGCCGACAATGTTCGGCAGGATGATGAGAAACTGGAGATTTTTACTCATCAACACTGTCAGCGCTGAAACCGCGATCAGCATCGTAAACACGCCGATAAAGAGCGGTGCTTCGCGCACTCGGCGTCCAAGCCCGGACTCGGCCCCAAGCGATTCGGTGATGGCGTATGCGCTGGAAAGCGGCACCGTGATCGCGCCGAAACAGGATGCATTGAATAGCCCGATCGCAAACAGCAGTGTCGCTAGCTTTCCCGCCACGGGTTCAAGCGCAACACCGATCTTTTTGGCGTCGTCAAAGGTGGTGCTGACTGTCTCCGCCGTAGCGCCCACTTTGTACAGCACCGTTCCACAGCAAACGATAATAAAGAAAGCAATGAAATTTGTAAAGAACGCCCCGAAGAGCACATCTGCCCGCGTGTATTTGTATTGCTCCGCGCGGATGCCCTTGTCCCGCACGGAAGATTGAAGATAAAACTGACCCCACGGAGTGATCGTTGTGCCAATCAAGCCGACGACCATTAAAATATAGTTTTTATCGACCGCGAATCCATGGGGGAGGACGGTCTGATGGACCACGCTTTTCCAGTCCGGATGCGCGAGGAACGCGGAGGCGATATAAGCCAGATAGACGAGAGACGCGCCTAAAAGGATCCGCTCCACCCGCTTATAACTTCCGCGCACCACGAGAAGCCATACGGCGACTGCGGTAAGCAAGCAGGTCCCTGGAACGACGATCGGTCTCCATTTTGCTGTCGTAAATATTTCAACGGCCGCCGTAATCCCTGCGAATTCCGAAACCGTGGTCGCATAGTTCGCGATGAGCAGAGTCAGATTCGCGAATAGCGTCACTTTGACGCCGTACTCTTCCCGTATCAGATCGGCGAGCCCTTTGCCGGTGACGGCCCCCATGCGCGCGGCCATCTCCTGGCAGACGCCGAGACTGATCGTCACCAGCACAAGCACCCAGAGCATGGCATAGCCATACTGCGCGCCAGCAAGGGAGTACTGGTAGATTCCGCCCGCGTCGTTGTCGGCGTTCGCGGCGATGATGCCGGGTCCCAGGATCGACAGCAATAGAAATAACTGGCTTCTCGCCAGCCGACGCCTTATCTGCCGTATTCGGCCTTCCATGGTCGGGACCTCCTTTCCGTTCAGGATATGGGCCCCAACCTTGGATCAGGGCCTATGATAAGTGTGTGTGCATAAGACTACTATGGCAGCCGCGTTATCAGTGGGCAAGTATCGGAGACCAGGCGGCATCCAGATTGTCGCCCACGCCTCGCGTCAAATTGATCGCATTGGTTCCATCGCTGTTGATGACCCAGATGTCTCGTTTCCCATCCGGGTGAACCATTTCATAGGACAGCTTGTTTCCATCCGGGGACCATTGCGGTCGCTGTGGAAACCCCTGTGCGGTGGCGGGAACCAGATAGCGCAGGGATTCGGCACGCGCCGCGTCCACCATCAGGCCCTTGCCGCCCACCGAGACTACCGCAATGCCACGAGGCTCTCGCACGCCCGGGCTCTTCAACCTCCAGGCTTCGAACGCGATGCGCGCTCCCTTTGGCGGCGACCACGACATATTCTTCGGCTCGATGCTGTACCCGATGCCGGCAAATACGGGCGTCGGGGCCAGTGGCTTCCCGCTCGCGCTGAATGGCCAGATCCGGATACCGCTTACTACCGTTCCCTGCGCCTCATGCTCGGAAAAGGAACAGGCCAGACGGTTTCCGCCCGGTTCCCAGGCCAACCCGACCTCATGTCCTGAATCGAGAGGCAGGGCCCGCGTCGCGTTGACGGGCAGAGCCGAAACCACCTGATCCCCGAATGCCCCTCTGGGAGCGGTTGAAATCACGGGATCGTTGCTGATATCCTGAACGCCGGCGATCCCTTTTCCATCGGAGGAAAAGCGGACATTCAAAAAAGGCCCGGTGAATTCAGGACTCATCCGTGCCGGATTGGCGTCGTCCGCGCCATCGTTGCTTGAACGGGGCGGCGGCATCAATTGATAGACATCCGTACCGTTCAAGCGTACCGATTTAACCGCTCCCTGGGCGAGAAAGGCGATGTGGTCCCCGTCGGGGCTTACGGTAGGCGCGTCTTTCGTGCCGCCCGCGAAAACGGTCCCCCCATAGGTAAGCTGTGTCGGTTGATCCGCTCCAAGCAAGTAAATCTGGTTCAGCTTGGGGTCATTAAAATTGGAAACATAGACCAGTCGCTTTCCATCCATGGTCCATTGCGGCTGCGCCTTGTTGGACGTGTCCTGCCTTGACGTCAGAGGTCGGAGCCCCGTGCCGTCCGACCGTATCGCAAACAATGTCGTGTCGCCCTTCTCGCCCTGGCGTATAAAAGCAAGACAATTCGTCGTATCGAAGTTGATGCCGCCGACCGATACGAGACCGGCACGTTCTACCCAATAATAAAAAACGATGAGGGTAAGCACAAGAACAAGAAAGATCAGGATCCGGATCTGCTGTCTCTGTTTTTCGCGCTGCCACCAACCTGGAAGCGCTTTTTTATCAGACAGCCCGCGTGACTCGAACATTCTAAACCACCTCGAAATCCGCCACGCCCGATTCTCTCCGGATGAGCCCGAAAATAGACAGAGCGCGTGCTGACAAAGTTGCGTCAAGCGATCCATCGGGATCGCTTTCGCACGGAAGGCTCGACCGCGGATTCGATGTACCCCTGGCGACAAGCCCGTTTCCCCATACGGAAACGCATCGCGACTCCGTTCCGAGCGCATCGCCCGGGAAGGGTAGCACTTCCCCGGAAGATAAGTCAACCCGAGGACTGGAGGAACAAGCACCCTTCAAGGTATTTCACCGCATGCCCCGAGATGATTACCCTATCCCCCCTATCCTCGCAGAAAAGGTCGCCGCCCCGCTCGGAAACCTGCCGTGCGTGCAGTTTTAGTTTCCCCAGGCGCTGTGCCCAGTAGGGTATGAGCGCGCAGTGCGTGGAGCCCGTCACAGGATCCTCGGGAATGCCAAAGCTCGGAGCGAAGTATCGGGAAACGAAATCCGCGTTCTCTCCCGGTGCACTCACCGACACGCCCAGGGGATGCAACCGGGCAAGCAGGCGAAAATCGGGATTGAGGGCGCGCACCTGGGCCTCATGGTCAAAAATGGCGTAGTAGTTGGTTTCCGGTTGCGTGGCCAGAACCTCGCGTGGGTTGCTTCCCAGCGCCTCCACAAGCAATGGGAGCACATCGCAAGAACTCGGAGGGCGCCTGGGAAATTCCATGGAGAGCAGGTCGCCCTCCCGTTTTACTGTCAGCGGGCCGCTCATGGTGTGGAATTCGACAGCCTGTCTGGTGGGGTCGAGTTCATTTAGAATGACAAATGCGGAGGCAAGCGTGGCGTGACCGCATAGCGCGATCTCCTGAGCAGGCGTGAACCAACGCAGGTGGTAGCCCTCGCCGTCCGGAACGAAGAAGGCGGTCTCGGCAAGATTGTTCTCCGCCGCGATGGACTGCATCTGTGCATCGACCAGCCACTCTTCGAGTGGAACGACCGCCGCAGGGTTGCCACGAAATATCTCGTTGGTAAACGCATCGATCTGGAACATCCTCAATTGGCGCATGGATACTCTCCTCTCAAAAACTTTCCGGACCTGGTTGCGAAACAGGTCGCATTGGATCAATCCCCGCTTCTCCTTCATTCTACGCGGGCACGCACTTCAACAACGTTGGGAATTGCAACAAAGTTTGTGCCCTGGTCCTTTTGGTGTACTTGCGTACTTGCAGGATTCGTGCGGAAGGTGGGGAACAAGGGAATAGGACGTTTGCGTAGTTTTGCCATCCCATCATCGTTATGCTGAAAGAAAGCCACAGAGGAAATTCCATGTTTTTCGATGTCTGCTGCTTGGGCTTGTTCTCTCTGCTTCGCCCCCGTTGTCTGCTGATCCGGTCGCCAATGGCGTAAAGGGTAAGCGAGCGACTCAAAATGATGCGTTAAGCGCTGGATTACTCCAGGCGATCCTTCATGATGATGTGGCCGGGGTTCGTGGCCTGCTGAAACGGGGAGCCGATGCGAACGCAACGGGCTCCGCCGGTAAGACAGCGCTGATACTGGCCGCTTCGCGGCCAAGCGTCCTGATGATAAAAGCGCTGCTCGCCGCGCATGCCGATATGACTTGATCGGGCGGCAACCCGTGGCGACATGAAAATGCTTCGTCTACTCCTCACACATGGCGCGCTCAATGACGTGGCTGCCGACATGCGTGACATAGAAGGACGCACTCTGTTGATGCTTGGTATTCTGGCACAGGATATGGAGTGGGTGAAAACTCTGCTGCAAAGCGGTGCCCAAGTCAACACGGCGGATAAGGCTGGAGAGACCGCGCTCATGCTGGCGGCAAAAGCAGAACAGTCGGATCTGGTGCGCTTGCTGCTCGACAGAGGCGCACAAGTGATCGTGAGGGATAACGAGGGAAAGTCGGCGCTCATGGTGGCGGCCAAAGCAAAACAGCTGGACGCGGCACGTTTGCTGCTCGCCAGAGGCGCACAAGTGAATGCGCGGGACAAACCGGTCATGAAACCCATTCCTTCGAGCCCAGCATGGTGGTGCAACTCAAGCAAGCAGGCGCAAAGGAATGACGCCCCGAAATTGCCTGCTGCTTCAAAAATGAGAGCAAGCGATATGTATGATTACGTTTGCCCGGCGACGGCCTATTTTTTCCAAAGTGTGTATGGGTTGACAAAACAAAGGCCGCTGTTCTATACTACATTTCATCGACTGTAAAGTTTACCTCCGGTTCGTTTCGGAGGAAGTAAGCAGATCTACACAGCACCTGCGGGCGGTTGGCGCAGTGGTAGCGCAGAAGTTTTACACACTTAAGGTCGGGGGTTCGAATCCCTCACCGCCCATAAATCGGAAGCCGGATGGCATGTGCCATCCGGCTTCTGTCGTTCACCATACGTCTCATACCGCCCTCTATGCGGAGGCCACGGTGTTGGTAAGCGTACCAAGCCCCGCCACGGTTACGGAGACGCTGTCGCCAGGCTGCAGGAAAATAGGAGGTTTGCGAAACACGCCGACTCCACCCGGAGTGCCCGTGGAGATAATATCGCCGGGCAAAAGCGTGACCACTTCAGAAAGATAATGGATCAGGTACGGGACGTTGAAGATCAGATTCGAGGTATTGGAAACCTGCATCGTTTGCCCGTTCAGCGTCAGGGAGATGGCAAGAGTTTGCGGGTCCGAGATTTCGTCCGCGGTCACCAGATAAGGTCCCGTCGGGAAGAACGTATCGAAGGTTTTGCCTCGCACCCACTGCTTATCGCCGAATTGGATGTCTCGGGCCGAGACATCGTTCGCGCACATGTAGCCGGCGACATGCCGCATGGCGTCCGCTTCCGGGATATCTCGCCCGCCGCCTCCACTTCCCCCGATGACCACCGCCAGTTCCGCCTCATAATCTACCTGAGTAGACAGTTTCGGCAGAACGATCGTCCCTCCCGGGTTATTGAGCGCCGTGGCGTACTTTGAAAACAGTATGGCGCGCTCCGGGATAGGTTGGTTCTGCTCGATGCAGTGATCCCGATAGTTCTGACCGATGCACATAATTTTGCCGGGGTCGCCTACCGGGGCGAGGAGGCGCACGGCGCCGATCGCCAGACGCTCCGCCTCCGGCGTGCCGGCCAGTGCCTGACGGGCGCGTTCCAGACCTGCGTCGCCCTGCGCAAGAAACGCGGACATGGATGCCGCAATTCCGTTGCCGCCATGCCCCTGTGTAAGATCGATCACGGTCTGCTCGCTCGAGTCGAGCACGCCGATCGCGATACGCCCATTGCTTTCAAATCGAACCAGTTTCATCTCGTAAGTGCCTCCGAAGGGTTCCTAATCAGTACGCGCTTGTTCATTTTTTCACAGGCGATTCCCTCCTGTTGGGACCTTTTTCAGGAAACTCCGTATTAAGAAGCACCGGGCATTCAAAAGCAGGGTTAGCGGGTATCATAAGGAACAGGCATCGTTGCGATCAGGAGCGAAGCGGCCATTGAATTTCCGGCTCGCATACAACTGCACCAAATGATCAACCATGAAAAATACCGATGGTTCCTGCGGCGTCAGTGGTTCTTTGTGCGCCAGCGCCTCTTTTATGTCCTCTCTTTTCTGCTGCTTGACAATGGAGTGAGCGGTAAGCTCCGCGCAACTTTATTGCGGATCAATGGGGCTCGCGTGGGCCGAGGTTGCTTCGTCCGTGGAGCACTGCAAATTCAGGAGGGGTTCGATCTGTCACTGGGGGACGAGGTTTTCATCAACGCGGGCTGTTGCCTCGATAGTTCCGCGCCGATAATCCTTGAAGACCGGGTTCAGTTGAGCTTTCAGGTGACGCTTGTCACCGGCGATCATCGCATTGGCCCGCACCGGTCCAGGGCGGGAGAGCATGCTCCCCGTCCGATAAAGATCCACGCGGGCGCCTGGATCGGAGCGCGCGCGTTGATCCTGCCGGGCGTCACCATCGGCGCAGGCGCGGTGGTGGCGGCGGGGGCGGTCGTTACGCGGGATGTGCCGGCCGATACGCTCGTAGCGGGAATACCAGCCCGAGTCCTCCGAAATCTTGATGCAAACGATGAGAGCAGTTGACCAACCAAGCAGCGCGACGTTATAAATTCGGCTTCGTCCTGACCACGGCGGCCGGCAATCGTACTCGATTTCTTAACCTGCGTAAGTACGCGGAGCGGGATCCGGAAGTGGAGTGCGTCTGGGCTCCCGTTTCTCACTTTCTGGACCCAAACCCATTTCGCCG
>JBBRKX010000085.1:0-9936 GCA_038231675.1 Chthonomonadales bacterium
CGAAGCAATATGGGGGTAATCCTGCTCATTTTCTTTGCGCTCGCGGGGTGCGGTCACGACCATGTGGTCGTAGGATCGAAAAAGTTTACCGAGTCTTACGTGCTTGGGGAGATTGCGAAGACCCTGGTCAGGAATGCGGGACAGCCCGTCGAACACAAACAGGGCATGGGCGGCACGGTCATTGTGTGGCAGGCGCTCACATCCGGCGCGATCGACATGTATCCGGAATATACCGGGACGATCGGTGAGGAGATCCTGAAATCGAAGACGGTGCAGACTCCCGACGCGATGCGTGCGGCGCTCAGACCTTTCGGTGTCGGGATGACGGGCGAACTGGGGTTTAACAACACCTATGCGCTGGTTATGACGCGTGCGAGATCGAAAGAACTTGGTATCCAGACGATAAGTCAGCTTCGCAACCATCCGGAGCTTCGCGCCGGTCCGACCCCCGAGTTCCTGGGCCGCAAGGATGGCTGGCGCCCACTCTGCGCGCGCTACAACTTGAATTTCAGCGATGTACGGGGAATCGAGCATGGCCTGGGGTATACGGCGCTCCTGCACAATCAGATCGATTTGAAAGAGTGTTATTCGACGGACGCGAAGATCGCGGAAGACGATCTTGTGGTTCTGTCGGACGATCTGAATTTCTTTCCCCAATATCGAGCGGTGTTCCTCTATCGTCTGGACGCGCCCCAACCGGCGATCGATGCCGTGAAGCGCCTGGAAGGCACGTTGAGCGAAGCGAAGATGACGCATCTTAACGCGGAAGCGGAAAAGAGCAAGAACTACGCCCAGGCTGCCGCGCTGTATTTCAAGGAGAGCAACCTCCCGGCCGCCACCGAGGCGGAGGAGACGGTTTCCGCTCGGATCTTCCGCTATACCGTTCAGCATCTCAAGCTGGTGTCGATTTCCTTGCTGCTCGCGATCCTTGGCGGGATTCCGCTCGGGATCCTCTCCGCGCGCCCGGGCATCCTCGGGCAGGCGATTCTGGGTATTCTTGGCATTATCCAGACGATCCCTTCGCTGGCGTTGTTGGCGCTGCTCGTCCCGGTGCTGGGCATCGATGCGAAAACCGCGATCGTGGCGCTGTTCCTGTACAGCCTGCTGCCGATCGCGAGGAATACCGCCGTGGGTTTACAGGAGATCGCGCAGCCTCTGCGTGAATCGGCGGCCGCACTGGGCCTTGAGAACCGCGCTCAGCTTGTGAAACTGTTTTTGCCGATGGCGTCGCGAACCATTCTTGCGGGCATCAAAACCAGCGCGATCATCAATGTCGGAACCGCGACGCTCGCAGGGCTGATCGGAGCGGGCGGATATGGAGAGCCGATACAAAGCGGACTTCAGCTTGCCGACAACGCCACGATCCTCCAGGGCGCGATCCCCGCCGCCGTGCTTGCTCTGCTCGTGCAACTGGGCTTCGACATGCTCGACAGGGTTATCATCCCGAAAGGGCTTCGTCTGCGTTCTCAGAACGCGTAAAGGAACCATGACTACCGTAACCCCCAGTGAAACTATAAAAAAGGCCGCGAAGATATCGGTTGCGGAGCCCGTGAGCGCACTGCGCTATATTAAAATACGCGAATGTGGCGAGGATCTCGTGGATTTCCTGGTCGCCTGTCCGGAACTGCTGCATGCAAAACAGAGGTTCCACTACCGACGCGAGACTCTCATTCGGCGGTCGCTCGCCGAAAAGCTGTGTGCCGCGAGTAAGCGATTGCCAACGGGGCGAAGGCTGGCCATCGTGGAAGGGTGGCGGGCTCCACATATCCAGGCACGCATGTATCGCTTTGTATGGGACCGTATCAAAGAGCAGCATCCGGACTGGTCGGATGTGACGCTGACGCGGTTCGTCAATAAGTTCAGCGCACCGATGAACGTGCGGGTTCCTCCGCCGCATACCACGGGAGCCGCAGTCGATTTGATGCTTACGGATGAAGCAGGGAATGAGCTGGATCATTCCAGTCCGTACGAGCCGTTCGATCCCAAGGGGAACGCGTTCGACGCTCCGGAACTCTCCCCGACCGCCCGGGAAACGCGCGCGATCCTGGCGGAAGCGCTGATCCCAGCGGGCATCACGAATTACCCCAGCGAATACTGGCATTGGAGTTACGGCGATCAAGGCTGGGCTTACCGGGGCGGGCATCCCAATGCCATTTACGCCGCGATCACCCCTCCGGACTGGACACCGGCCCCTGAGGACGAAATCGACTCTCCGCTTGCATTTATCGAGGAAGTGCCTGTAGAGGCAGCGGATTAGCGCTTTCCATTCGAGGAATGGGCATGGTCCTGCTTCATCGACATCCCATGACGGGACCTTGCCAGACTCAATTCGAGACGTGCCTACCACTACCGCGCAACATCGTCCAGCGCCTGGATGACCTCCACCATCGTTTGTGCGTTGCTTCACTCGATAAGGACAGGAGCCAGATGGGAGAGGAGGTCGTGCAGGTGGTCGCGACCGTCTAACACAGCTATTTGCAGCAGAGAATTCCAGCAGGCATAGCATCCTTTAGCGTATTTGCAATTTTAATCCCCCCGGCTTTAGCCGTGCGGGCTACGGCCTCTGACGACCATTGGAACGGATTTCACTAACAAGCCTTCATTCGGGTCGAAAATGCACTTTGACCCTTCAATCTGTGCCAAAAGGGATAGGGTTTGGCCACCCTCGATTTCTGAAGTCTTCGAGATAGAGCGCAACGCCGCCTATTGACGAGCGACTCAAAGAAATCATTCGCGGTGTTGCCGAAGAAGCCTGTTCGGAAATCCTTGAAATGGAAGTGATGCTTGACCAGCTGCATATTCTCTGTGCGGTAGACCCGCAGTATGGTGTCGCCACTTGCGTCCGGCTTGTGAAAGGCCGTTCTTCTCGGCTGCTTCGCCAAGAGTTCCCCCATTTGAAGTCGCAGCTGCCGACGTTATGGAAAAACAGCGTATTTTGCTCCACTCTTGGCGGTGCGCCGCTTTCTATCCTCAAGCAGTATATTGAGAACCAGAAGAACCGCAAATGCACACCCTTGCCATCAAATACCGCATCAATCCGACATCTGCACAGGAAACGAAGCTGCGGCAGACGCTTGCGGTGTGCCGTGTGGTATACAACAGCCTTGTGAACTGGGGACGCCACGACTATGAAGCGCAGTGTGTCTCTGCCGACTACTACGCGCAGAAGCAAGCCTTGCCCCTTTGGAAAAAGGCGCATAACGAACTCTGTCAACCGTACAGTCAGGTTTTGCCGTAGAAGAACTCAACATCACGGGCATGCTCAAGAACCATTTCCCTGCCAAGTCCATTGCCGATGCCAGTTGGAGTATGTTCTGCGCTTTCCTGACCTCGAAGGCTGAAAGAGCGGCCCGCGTCGTGATAGCCGTCAATGGGCCTGTGGGAAGTCCGGGAAATCCCTCTTTAAGCTTTCCAGAATCAGGTTAATGTCTGAATTCATCATGGGTTATATCCGCCGAGGATGGAATGCATTCTTAAACACATGATGACACGTCGCGCCTGTCGATGATGGCGTTTCCTTGTAGGGGCCTGAAAATAGTGGATAGCCTCTTGCAGTCGCTCAATGGCGGCAGGAATGTAGCTTTGGTAGTGAGAACAGAGATGTAGAATTGGAAGCAGAAGACGAGATATTTTGATCACCCGGGGAGATTCGGCTTATGATTCGCATCGACGCCCACATGCATTATATGGGGGATACGCCTGAGTCGCGGGAGTTGTTAGAGCGTCTGGATTTGAAAATGATGAATATCTGCGTCGCTGAGGACGCCGCCGGTGCATGGCGAGACCAGGCGGACTGTTATGAGCGCCTGGCGCGGGAGTTTCCCGGGCGGTTTGCCTGGTGCACCGGGTTCGATCTGCCCGGCTTTGACGATGCTGGATATGTGGAGAAAGTGATTGCGGGACTGGAACGCGACTTTGCGCATGGCGCGGTCGCCTGCAAAATCTGGAAGAACTTCGGCATGGGCGTACAAAGGCCTACCGGAGAACATGTCCTGCCCGACGATCCCCTGTTGGCGCCCATCCTGGCGTACATCGCCAGCCAGAATAAAACGCTGTTGATGCACATCGCCGATCCATTGGACGGCTGGTTACCTCTGCGGGAGGATTCGCCCCATTTTGGATATTACAGCAAGAATACGCAATGGCACCTGCATGGCAGGACCGATGTGCCGTCACACGCGCAGTTGATCGCCGCCCGTGACGCCGTTGTTGCGCGTCATCCGAATATGCGCGTCGTGGGCGCGCACCTCGGCAGCCTGGAACATGATGTGGCGGAGGTCGCAAAGCGGTTCGACGCCTATCCGAACTTTGCGGTCGACATGTCGGCTCGACTTTTAGATCTGGCGCTGCAAGATGCGGACAAGGTGCGCGCCTTTTTTCTGAAGTATCCGGACCGTGTCCTGTTTGGAGCCGACATGGGGACCTGGGGCCTGGCATCGGCCAAGTCGGCGGAAAAACTTACGAATTCCATGACCTATATCGAAAACTCCTATGAAGAGCACTTCCGCTACCTGGAGCAAAGCGGGCCGATGACCATAAGCGGTCGCGAAGTGACGGGGATTGGGCTCCCGCCGGAAGTCCTGGAACAAGTTTATCGCGCCAATGCCAGACACTGGTATCCTGGTATGTAGACGCACCGTTTGAAGGGATTTCAATGTATAGAACCGTTGTGCTCTTATTTCTTCTGCTTGGCTGCAGGGCAACCTCCGCACCGCTTCCCCCAGCAGACGTTCATCAATCCAATTTGGAGGTCTCTCTTCGCTCCCGCTCCGTGTCGCCGGTTGAAAAAGTCTCGCTTCATCTCAGCAGTTACAACGAAAAGGACATCGTGTTCCGGGTCTTTCGCTTGCCCCTTCCTGCCCTCGTGTCCACCAGCAAAGAGGCGGATAAAACCGATCCGCGCATCCAGGCCATCGATTTAAAAGGTCTGACTCCAATACGTGCCTGGAAATATCCGATCAAGAAAATCTATCCGGATAAGTGGATGAATCAAGGTGTCAGATTGCCGCGATTGGATCCAGGGGCCTATCTCATCGTGGCTCAGGGGAAAGTGGCCGAGAAGCGTACCTGGTTGGTCGTAACGGATATCGCGCTTGTAAGTCAGCGATCCCGGCAGGAATTATTGGTATATGCCGTTCATCCGCGCACCGGGCGACCGATACCGGGGCTCATGCTGACGGGAGATGATGGGCATGGCGGGCGCATGCATGGCGCCACCGACTTGAACGGCGTATGGAGAACGCCATATGCCGAGACGACGACCCAGACATCGAACCTGTGGATCTATGGCGAGCGGAACCGGAACCCTGCGTTTTTGATCTCCAGTTCGCCCGCGCCACCCAAACCCTACCGCATTTATACGGTCACGGATCGCCCCATTTATCGACCCGGCAATAAAGTATTTTATAAGGGAATGGTCCGGCAACGTTTCGAAGCGAACGAGCCGGGAGGGTTCGTGTTTAAGCCTTATGCGGGACACACCGCAATCCTCGAAGTGCGCGACCCTGGCGATGCGCTGATCTCACGGCAGAATGTCAAAACAAACGTATTCGGCTCGTATGAGGGGAGTATCCAACTCGCGGGCGAGCCAGCGCTTGGAACATGGCGACTCGTCACGCACATCGGTGACTTCAGCACGGACGCGAGCTTCGAGGTGAAGGCGTACCGCAAACCCGAGTTCGCGGTCACGGTGCAGGGGAGCGCAGGTCATTTCCCCGGTGGCTCTGTGGTCCCGGTGACCATTCAGGCGAAGTACTTTTTCGGCCGGCCTGTCGCGGACGCGCGTGTAAGTGTCACTATCAAGTTCGAACCTGAGGGGGAGCCAACTGGAGATGAGCCAGCAGCGGTTGAACCTACCGTTCAGAGCCAGGGAATCACGGACGCCGACGGAGTTCTGAAACTTGCGATCAAAACTCAGCGGCTACCGATAGATCGGCAGCTGACGGTGCATGCAGTCGTTACGGATTTGAGCCGCCGAAGCGAGGCAGGGGACGGAAACGTGCTTATGACGGCGGCGCGGTTCCGGCTGACCATGGAAACCGACAGGTCGGTTTACGGGCCCGGCGACGCGGTAAGGGCGACGGTGCATGCAACGGATTATGAAGATAAACCTGTCGGCACGCCAGTGCGCGTTCGATTGGTCGAGACCAAGACCGACAGCAACCACCAATCCTACAAAGAGATCAGCACGCGCACCATCCATACGGGGCGGAACGGGGATGCAATAGCGGTGTTTTCCTTGCCCCGTCCTGGGAACCTTGAGTTGATTGCAGACGCAGTCGATGCAGGGGGGAACGAGACCAAGACGGAAAATTCCATCTGGGTGGCCGGTGCGGAGCATGTTGGGGCGGACGAACTTGCTTTGAGCCTGGTCCTCGACAGGCAAGTTTATAAACCAGGCCAGGTGGCGACTGTTCTGATCAACACGTCTCTGACAGACGAACCCCTCTTGCAAAAGCCGAAACGTAAGCCACGTAATGGCGCATTTAAGCAGGGTGCTCAACCGCATTCGCGGCAGGCATGGGCTCTGGTGACGGTGCAGGGAGAGCGCCTCTATGCGCATCAGGTGGTGCTCATTCAGAACCATTCGACTCTTGTCAAAGTTCCGATTACGGCAATGTATGGTCCTTCGGTCGGTGTCAATGTTACGCTCATTCAGGATACACAGATTTATCAGGAGAGCATGACCCTGAGCGTGCCACGAAAAGACGATAAGCTGACCGTTAAGGTCGTTTCGGACCAGGATCAATTTAAACCTGGCGCACCGGCGTCTTACACATTGACCACGCTCGATTATCGCGGGGCGCCGGTTCCAGCGGAGCTATCGTTTGGTGTGGTGGACGCGAGCATCTACGCGCTCGCCCCCGATAATGCGCCGCCGATTGAATCGGCCTTTGGGGACGGGCAGGAGGTACGAGTCGAAACAGATTTTTCTTTCGCCGATACCGTGCATAGACGGGCAATGAGGGCCTTTCCAATTTCCATGGATATGCCCGCCAGGATGGGCTACGGTGGCGTCGAGGTGCCCGTCCGACGGCATTTCCTGGACACGGGCTACTGGAACGCATTTGTGACGACGGATCGTGATGGCGTGGGGCATGTGAGTTTTACCGTGCCGGATAACCTTACCACGTGGCGCGCCACCGCACGCGGTATTACGCTTGCCAGTCAGGCCGGTTCCGCGACACACGATACTCTGTCCACCATGCCGCTTCTGGTTCGGTTGGAGCTGCCTCGGTTTTATGTACAGGGAGATATCGCGACGGTATCGGCAATCGTGCATAACTATACGGACGAAACACGTATCGTGCGGGTGCGCATGAAAGCCTTCGGAGCCGAGTTGCAGGATGACGCCGAGCGGACAGTGACTATTTCGGAGAATGGGCAGCAGCGATTGGATTGGAAAGCGCGGATCACCGATCCAGCCCATCCCGAAGCTAAAACGGCCGATGCCGTCACGCCTGCATCCTTGCCCGGAGCGGTTGTTGAAGTTCATTCCGAACCTACCGTTCGATTCACCGTGAGCGCGGATGGAGGCAAAGAAGCACAGGATGCAATGGAACTCACTCTGCCAAGCATGGCGGACGGCCTGAAAACAGTCGACGTGCGGACAGGCATATTGCAGGGGCAAACGAAAAACGCGATGCAGGACCTCTCTCACCTCCCGACCGGGGCTTCTGTCACCCTCACGATTACGCCCTCGCTTGCGAACGCGATCCTGGATCCACTGAGCTATCTGACTACCTATCCTTACGGATGCGCGGAACAGACCATGAGTTCGTTTCTGCCTGATATCGCCGTGGCACGCGCGTTCAAACGGCTGGGCTATGTGCAAAAGGTTCAACCGGATCTCAATTTATGGGTAAACCTGGGTCTGCAAAAACTATATCACTATCAACATCCGGATGGCGGTTGGAACTGGTGGGAGGCCGACGAGACGGATCCGGATATGACCGCCTATGTGCTGTGGGGACTGATCGAAGCAAGGGATGCGGGTTTTCTGGTGGATCCACAGCGCATCCAGCGTGGGACGGATGCGTTGCGGAAGCTTCTCGAACATCAAAAGGAGTGGAGTCGGCGGGCCGATTGGATCCTCACGCTTGCGTATGCCGACCCGCTGAAGATGGCTACACCCGGTAAGCTTTCGGCGGTGGCCCCGATTATGGATCTGTACGATCATAGAGATAAACTGGATGCCTACGGGCTGGCCTCCCTTGCGCTCGCCCTGAACCGGCTCAAGGACCTGACGCCGCCGAAGTTCGGGACGCTCGCCTTGAGTGTCGCACATGAGCTGGAGGCGAAGGCCGTCATGAAAGATACGACAGTCTTCTGGCCGGCGAAGGTGGGCGGATATACCTGGAGATCGGATGATGTGACGGTGACCGCCCATGTGATGCGGGCAATCGTAGTGACGGGCGCCGGCAACCTGATGATACCGCAAGCGGTACGGTGGCTGATGGCGAACCGAAGCGGGGTGGCATGGGAGTCCACCCGGAGTACCGCCGAGGCGGTCTATGCGCTTGCCGGGTACATGGAGCGGACGCAGGAGCTAAAGCCTGACGATCATGTCCGCGTTTCGCTGGACGGTAAAACGGTCCGAGAGTTTACGGTGGGGGTGGCCAACGTCTTCGATCCTCCAACCGTGATTACATTCGAACCGAGTGATCTCGCCGGTCATCAAAGCGTGGAAGTCAGTAAGGAGGGGCCAGGCGTTTCCTATATCACGACGACCATTCGTAATATGATCCCATCGGAGGCCGCGAAGCCGATTGCGCGAGGAATTGCGACTCGCCGACGCTTCACGGTGAGCGCCGAAGATCCGTCTCATGCGGGCGCAATCCCATCGGGTGAGGCCATCGACGTGGATCTGGAGGTCACCGCCGACGCCAACTACCGTTACGTGCTGCTGGAAGATCCGATCCCCGCCGGCTGTGAAGTGGACGAAAATGAGGAAGGGGTAAGCTCAATTCTGGATAGCGACGCGATATTACGTCCGTTCTCAGGAGAGTTCGGTTCCTCTTATGTCCGTCGGGAGGTAAAAGACAACCATGTCGCCTTCCTCTGTGATTCAGTCCCGGAAGGTCGAAGCCATTTTCATTACCGACTGCACGCGGAAACTCCTGGGGACTATCGGGTATTGCCCTCCATCGCCACACTCGTTTACCTTCCGGAAATCCGAGGCAACAGCGCTCCGGTTCGGGCGACGATCCTGGAGAGGTAAGGAACCAGCGTTAACGATGCGCGGCCGAAACCGGCTTTAAATCTCTATCCAGCGTGTAGGTATGGCCTGCCTGTGTCGGAAAAGATCGGGTCTCTGTTCCAAACCGTACCTTGCACGGACCGCCGAGGGTGGAGAGAATCGTGGCCGTTTTAAGTTTTCCACCCTGCCAGGTCTGGCTGACGGTGAAGCCGCCGCGAGCGCGCAGGCCGGTGATATAACCCTTCGCCCAGGCCGTCGGAAGCGCGGGAAGCAGGTTGATCTCGCCTTCCTGGCTTTGCAGCAGCATCTCGGTGACGCCGGCGGTAATGCCGAAATTTCCGTCTATTTGCATGGGAGGGTGCAGGCCGAATAGATTCTTGCAGGTATTTCGATCGGAAAAAAGCTGGTCGAATTCCCGATGGGCATCATCGCCGTCATGCATCCGGGCGAATAGCGCCGTGCGCCAGGCAAAGGACCATTCGCGCACATCGCCGCCGTCGGTGCGCGCCACCAGAGACACTTTGGCGGCCTTGACCATATCAGGCGTCGCGTCTGCGGTAAACTGTCGTCCGGGAAAGACGCCAAACAGGTGGGACGTATGCCGGTGATGATCGTTGGGATCATCCTTATCCTCCATCCATTCCTGCAACTGTCCCCATTTCCCAATCTTTGGCACGACCAGTTTATCCCGCATCGCGATGACCTTCGCCCGGTAGTCGGCATCGACACCCAGCGCC